>PAKC01000016.1 GCA_002706205.1 Halobacteriovoraceae bacterium | reverse complement strand
CACTTCATTAAAGCAAAGTCTTTATCACACTGCCTTAGATAACGAGACGACCAAAAATTTAGGAGTATTTTATCTCATTACAGCTCTAGATATTGAATACATGCAAAGCCGTTTTAAAATTGAACCCATAGGAACTCTTTCTCCAACGATTTATTCTAAGGAAAACCTTAAACTTTATAAAGTATTTGCACAAATTCACTAATCCACATAATATAGTTTTATGAAAATGATCTTTGCGGTCTTAATATTTTTCACCACGACACTAACTTTTGGCCAAGACAAATGTCTTTTTCCTAAAAATAAACTCACTGAGTTTTTTGAAAAATACAAAGTGATTCACTCAGATATTGCTCAAAAAATATCTGCTTGCTCAGAAGGAAAGGTTCTCTCCCCAGATAATGAAAAAAATATTTTTGTAGAATATCAGCAGCTGAAAAATTATTATTTTTCTTTTATTCCAAGAATTTTTCAAAAGCATAATAATTGCTTTAGCATCAAACATGACTTCTCTCATATTAGCAACATCTCATTTCATTTTCTTGAAAAAAGTATTTTTAGCCTCATGCAGTTTTGTCATAACGAGCTAACTTCTGATAAAAAAATAAAAAAATTTATTCTCAACCATTGTAAAGAATGCAATTGGATAAATCATGTTCAATAAAGTTTTGCTTTTTTTTACGATACTCTTGTTTCATACTTATGCTCTTGGCTACGATTGCAAAATGGCCAAAGCAGATATTTACAGAATTCCACAAGACTTTGTTGAAATGATTTATAATGCTCAACAAATGTATACATCTTGCCTATTAAATTACGATAAGAAATCTGAAGAAAAGTTTTTTAAAAACTTAATTAAGCCAAGTCTTCAATTGCAATCTAAAGCGAATCATATTCTCAAAAAAGACTCAAAAAAAATGAAAGTTCTCACTCAATGTTCCTCTAAACTCAATTCCGCTAAAATTAGAAAAATTTTTAGAACTCGCAAGGAGTTCTTTCTTCAAAACTTATTTCACGCCTATCTTGTTTGTACCAGAGAAGGAAGACTATCACTCAAATATGATAAAATCCCTAATCGCCAAAAATTAGAGGCGATTATGCAAAAAAACATCAAAAAACACATAAATTAGTCCACATAGCCTAGTGAAACGATTAAGACAGTCCTAACAAAAAAGGTCAACTAACGCGAACGCAAGTATTTGATACTGCATTAAAACTTCCTTTTTTCTAAATATTTCCCTAAGAAAGATTTAACAAATCTTAATATTGAACGAAAAATCATGATAAAATAGTTCTAATGTAATAATACAAACAAAAAGGATTCTTTTGTGTATAGAGCAATAGTTGGACGTTATCTGGCATATACATTTACTGTTATTCTGATCATTTCTTGCGGTAGTAAGGACATTACCATGAAACTGGCAGATCCTCTGGATGGCTTAAAAGAAACAGGGTCTGAACTTGAGGAGAAAAAACTAACAAGTGTTTCTATCGTCTCTGATCTTATTGGTGGGTCTTTTCAAACTGCTCCTGATGCACAAATAGACTTAACAGCTTCTTTCGACCCTCAAATTTGGTATTGTATTAACTCTGTTCCTGCTGCCTCTACTGACTATTGTTGTGACCCTTTATCTGAGGGAACCAGCATTAATGCCGATTCTCTTACCGCTAGTATTCCTAGTGCTGACGGGGATTACTGTCTTTCTTATCAGGGATTTGGGAATGAAGCTGATCAAACCGATGTTTTTCAACATATTATTACTGTCAACTCTGCACTACCTAATTTAGAACTTAGTTCCAATAAAGTTATCCTTCAATCAACTCAGCTCCTTTCCTTAAATATTTCATCAACTGAATTTGGGGACGCAAATTTTGAACTCCAAAGTTATGTTTTTGATGACGCTCAGTCAGGAGATTGTAACGAAATAGCTTCACCTGCAAATTTTGCAAGTAACGGTTTAAGCTTTGACTATGATGCAACACCAGATACAATTACAATGAATTCTTACACTGGCCCCTCAGAAAGTTTTAACTTTATGGGAAAAGAATTGATGATTGATCAAGAAGTCTATATCTACACCACACTAGAGAACACGGCTACAAGCTTTAATAATTGGAGCTGTGCTGGGATTCTTGTTCAAATAAAAGATTTTACAATTTTAGACTTTGCCACTAGTGGTGATCTGCCTTTGAGTTCCGATGGAGAATTTGAGTACTTAGGAAGTTTTTCGTCTCATATGGGTGGAAAAACTGCAGGAAGTGACGGCAAAAGTACTCTCTATCGAGGAGTAGAAAATATTATTTATTAATAAATTTTTTGTATATAAACGAGGTATAGCGTGAAAAAAGTTTTATTTTTTATCATCACATTTATTTCTTTAAATAGCTTTGGCTCTAATGAAAAACTTGGTTACATGGGAAGAATTGCAAGTTCTAATGGAACTGCAATATCAGGGCCCGTTGATTTAAACGTTGAAATCCTGACCGGCGCTTCAGGCTCCCAAGCAGTCAGGTGCCAGGCAACGAAGTCAAATGTCCCCTTAGCAAATGGAGTTTTTAATATTGAAATTGATTATAACACCACCTGTGATGGTAATAGCAAAAAACTTAGTGATATCTTAAAGGAAGCTTTTGACCCAAGCTCTCCAGTCGCTTTATGGATTCGTGTGACAACAACAAATACGACACCTAACGTTGCCTATGGCCCAAATCCCATCAATGCATCACCTGTCTCTATTGCGGCATTAAATATTGCAAGACAAGGTGTTGAAAATACCAGTATCAAAGGAGTCACTTCAAATTGTTCAGCAGGAGAAGTTCTCAAGGCTGATGGTAGTGGAGGCTTTAGTTGTTCAAATTCATACCTTGCTTTAACAGGAGGAGACCTCACCGGTGATCTCACGACGACTGGAGATATAACTGCAACAGCTTTTTATTACACCTCAGACAAAAGAAAAAAGAAAAACATAAAACAACTTGATGGAAAAAGGTCTCTAGAGAATATCAAAAAAATGAACGGCTACCATTTTAATTGGAAACATAATAATAAAAAAGATATTGGTTTTATCGCTCAAGAAGTTCAACAAATCTATCCTCAACTTGTAAGCAAAGTTGGTAAAAACGAAAAACAACATCTCGCAGTTAAATATGGAAACATTATTAGTATTGCTATTGAAGCAATAAAAGAACAACAAAGACAAATAGAAAAATTAGAACAAAAAGTGAGAAAACTGGAGAAAAAGCTCGATAAAAAATGAATTTCCTTTTTAATTGACTATGATTTAAAGGGAAAACTTAATGTAAAAATATTACCATTTTTTTCAGTTGTGATGTCAAATTTCGCATTATGAGCCTTAAGAAAGGCCCTAACAAGGTGTAGCCCTATCCCAAAACCCTTTTGAGATTTTGTTTCTTGTGAAGGCTTAACTTCCTGACCATTTTTAATGGCGCCAATTTGCTCTTGACTCATCTGGGGAGCTTCATCCTTAATCACGACTTTATATTCATTATTTAATTGATCAAAATAACCTTTAATAAGTATTTTTCCATTTTCATTGGTAAACTTAATACTATTAGACAATAAATTTCTAAATACAGTTTCTATCATTGTGGGATCATGAGGAAGAGAGAAACTTTCGACATCAACATCCAAACAAATATGTTTTAAATCAATCATCTCTGAAAGATAATCTATTGACTTTAAAATAGTCACATCAAATGACAACGATTCAATATTTTCAGCAAGATTTCTTTTTGACTTTACTAACGTCCAATCTAAAAGCTCCTTAATCAAAGCCTCAGTTTTTTCTATATTTGATTCTATTTTAGAAAAACTTTCGTAAAGCGGATTTAAAGTCTCATCTTTTAAACTTAAACGACCTAAATTAGCATGCATTAAAATAACAGATAAAGGGCTCCTAATATCGTGGGCCAGTGTCGTCAGCAGCTTTGACTTCATTTCAGCTAACTCTTCTAAGTTTTCTTTATTTGAAAACTCCAATCTATAAAAGCGGTGTTGATTTTTACAATAAGTCCACAAAATAAAATTAGAAGCAATTATAATATAACAAAATAACGTATATTGAGATCCATCCAATTTCGATGAGAATATATAAACAAGCGTTATCAACACAGAACTTATCAAAGCATATAAAGATCTTCCAGGTAACATAATATAGAAAGCTGAACACATAATCATAACACCAATAGGAAGAGTCTTACTCTCCCCATTAGTAAAATATGTCAGTAATGCAATAATCAAAACACTGAAAAGTTGAAGAATAAAACAAAACTCAAAAACCCTTCCTGGTCGATCTTTTTTTAAATAGTAAAAAACATAAAAACAGCAAAGACCGAAAAAACTTCCCCTTACTCCCATCAAAATTTCAGGACTGCCAAAGTAAAAAATTCTGTTAAAGTCAAAAAGTCCATGAATAAGAAACAAAAAAGTACAAATAAAATAACTAATTAAAAAGTAGCCCTTCCTTAGATTCCAGTAATAATCCTTAAAGGCTATTTCCCGCTGTTTATTTTTAAACTCAGCAAGTTGGTTAAGAATATTTTGATTTTTAAATACACTTAAATGAGATACCATATTTTAATATCGGTATTTTTATTTTTTCTCTGAGTTTTTCTATACTTACTAAAGCTTAATTATCTGAGCTTACCTGTCAGACTTGAACATTTTCTAGACGAAAACAAAAAAAAAATGTGATAATTTGAAATGATTAAAAGAATACATTTGCATTTCATACTTAATATTGTTTTATGTATACTGGCCATTTTTGTTCCTATGTATACAGTCACAACAATTGTAAACGGCTATTACTTCAGTAGTTCTATCTTTACTATCTTTACATGGCACGCATATGAATTGGTTTTCACATTTTTTTATCTTTATATTTTTTGGATTTTTCAAAAAAAGAGATCAAGTTTATCCACAACATTCTTATTTATGCTCTTGTTTTCATGGGAACAAGTTTCTTTTTTTCTTTTAGAAAATAAATTTACTCTTTTGCTTTCACACCTTCCACTTCAATTTTTCTTGATCAGACGGTTTCTCATAAACTCACCTAATAAAATATATTTTATTATCTTTCTCATCTTTTCCTTAACCAGAACTGGATATTTTCTTATGCAGAATTATCGACTAGAATTTTCTCATGACATGTTTTACTTTGCGGGACTAATCATGACATCATTTTTCTGTCTTATTCTTCCAAGAACTTATACCTCTCATAATCTAAAAGGAATCAAATTTTTTCAAAAATTTCTTATTCTTTGTTGGGGAGTTTTATTTTTAGACTTCTTTTATCAGGACTTAAATTATACCAAAGCCTCATGGCACCTTATTTTTCTTGGGGCTATCTCTTCAATTATTGCTATTGATTTTCTTCAAAGAAACGAGTCTTCTCAAGGCAATCCTAGGGTAAGGTACGCAGTGCTGACCAGTTTGGCCATAGGAACAGCAATTAGATTTACTGTTCCTGTTTTCTTTCCAAAGTCTTTTTTACCAAGCCTTCACCATTCGATGGGTTTTTGGACATTAGGCTATCTCATTCTTCTTATTTTCATTATAAGAAGACAGTTTCACAATTCCTAATGAATACGTCTTTTTTTCTTTTCACTTTCTTTGCTCATTTGCTTTTCTAGTTTAGCAATTGCAGCATCTAAAGTCGCATAAAGATTACTATCAACAGCATGGGCATGAAACTGATTATTATCAACACTTACCTGAACCTCGCTTGTGTGTTGATCATGCCCATCCACAGAACAAACCCAACTTATGTTCATCGCTCCTTGATAGTACTTTTTTAAATGTTGAACCTTTTCTTCTATTTTTTTACTAACAGACTCTGATGAGTCTAAGTGACGATAACTAATACTTAAATTCATATTTACTCCTTATTTAAATTTCACCTCTAGTTATTTCAACCAAAGCATTCAATCCATCAACACTGGTAAAGATACTATCGGCTTTTCCTTGATCATCGACGATAAGAGCCGAGCCAATTTTTGCTTCTGACATATGAAATGCAACTTCCTCAAGTGAAGCTCCTTTTCTCACACAATAAGGATCTGGAGTCATAATATCTTTTGCTTTTAAATCAAAATGAACGTTTAAACTCTTGATTAACAATAAATCTCTCATAGAGATCATCCCAATTGGCTTTCCATCGTCTAATACAGGTAAATGTCTAAATCCCTCTTTTTCCAATAACTCATTCATACTTGGAATGTCCATATCTGGTGCTGCATATGCCATAATTGGTGTTGCATATTCATCTACTACAATCTCTAATTTTTTACTCATAACAACCTCTTTTTAGTTTTGATTTGTTTTAGTATATGAAAACTTTGCTCAAATTTAACTGATCTATATCACATATTCTTCTCATTTTATTCACATTCCTAGTCAAACACTACATGACAAAATTTGCGTTAGGCTAGCTAAAATTACTTTGTTATGATTTGTTTAACAACGAACAACTATGAACGACTGCAAATTAAAACTCAATAGATTTAGAATTAATCTAAAATACCTTAGAAATTTTAACGGTTTTTCCCAAAATTATATGGCAGAGGCTTTACAAATATCCACCAGAGGTTATCAAAGAATTGAATCAGGAGATTCGACACCAACACTAGAACTTCTCTACCTTTTAGAAAATATTTTTCAGACAAATATTTCCACTTTACTTCATTTTATTTTAAAAAATGATTACTTCCTTGAAGTTCCAGAAGAACAATTTTTAGAAGGAGAAAAGGCCCAAAGCTTTCACCGCTTATGTCAGTATATGGCCAAGACTTATTTATCAGAAAAAAATATTCAAAAAACCTATAGAGAAATAATCCATGACCCTACTTTTTTTAAACACAAACTTAACTTATGTATTACAAACCCGTTAGAAATGGAATTCTTACCAAATTACTCATTTTCTCAACTGACAACATCAAAACCTGGAAATATCCAAAAAGCTCCTCCTTTATGGAAGCAAAATAAAAATATCATCTCTCATATAAATAAGGTCTATGGACTTCAAAAAATCTTTTTTCAAACAGAATATACACTTGAACACTACACTGGAAAAATCACTCTTAAACTCAACAACTACGCTCAAACTTTTCCTTGTGGAAATTGTCTAATTATTGGTTACACGATTTAAAAGGAATTTGTTCAAAAATACTTTGAAATAAATCTAAAGAAGAGGGTTTTGTTAAATAAAAAGACCCTTCTATTTGATGAACTTTATCTTGATATAAGTTTTTCAAAGAACCAAAACGGCTATAAAAAATTAAAGGTGTCTGAATTTTTTTATTTCTCAAAAAATGACCAAACTCTAATCCTGTCATTTGAGGAAAATCTGTCTCCAAAATAATATAATCATAAAAATTAAAATCCTCACAACTCATCGCAGTATCGAGATCCGCATAACTTGTAACATCATGGCCCATCAGCTTAAAACCAAATTCTAATATCTCTAAAACTTCTCTTTCGTGATCCAAGATGAGGATCTTTTTCATCAAAAACCTACCCAGCTATTAACTAACATCTTCAATAATACTATAACCCTTTATAATCATTGATAAAACGACTAGGATGGCGCGGATGTCTTAAGAGTTTACTTAAGTTTTCTTACACCCAATAAAAATGCTTTCCAACTCTAATAAAGGTGGTCTAATATGGTCTGACTTTTTAAAAAGAAGAGGAATATTTATGAACAAAGGTAAAGTAAAATTTTTTAACGAAACTAAAGGTTTTGGTTTCATCACCCCTGAAAATGGAGACAAAGATATATTCGTGCATGTATCTAATATCGAACAGGGAGAACTCAACGATGGTGATCAAGTTGAGTACGAAGTTGGAGAAGGTCGTAAAGGGCCTTGCGCGATTAACGTAAAAAAACTCTAATCTTTAAAAATAGTAGAAGTACCATTATCTGGTGCTTCTACTATTTATAATCCACCACACTCTCACCTTCAAAAAACCTATCTCTTTTCTTTTAAAACTATTTATTCAAAAACCATTGTTTACTAGCGCCTCGTCAAAACCTTTTTTAACCGCCATACTAAATTGATGATAGAGAAACCTCGTTGCTTAGCTTGAGTTTTCTCTTCTTTCAACTTTATAAGATCGAATTGTAAACATATTGAAAATATTGCAATTATTTGATTAAAAACCTAAGGATGGTTACCATATTTTTATGATAAAGAGATCCTTATTTTACACCTTACTTTTTTTTATTATACCGGTACAAAGTTTTTGTTCCGAACTTCTCCCCGTGAAAGGTGAAGTTGCAACAAGAGTCAATTTTTGGAAAAAAGTTTACACAGAAATTAACTCAAACCAAGCCTTTTTGCACGACTCAGAAGATCTTTCTATTATCTATAACGACTTTAATTTCTCAAAATCGAGAAGATCACGTTTAAGACAGGCCATTAAAATTAAAAATCAATATCGACGATTACTGAGGTCAATGGCAAAAAAAAGTCCAGCTCAATTTTCTAAACAAGAAAAGAAAATTCATCAAATCATAGGCAATCGTTCACCTAAAGAATTAAGAGATATGTCTCATAACCTAAGGTTTCAGTTTGGTCTTAAAGACCGTTATTATCAAGGGCTTATTCGCTCTTATGAATATCTTGAACATATCCGAAAAACCTTTAAAAAAATGAATATTCCGCCAGAGATTGTTTACCTTCCCCACGTTGAAAGCTCTTTTAATTATAATGCTTATTCAAAAGTTGGGGCAGCAGGGATGTGGCAATTTATGCGCTCAACTGCCAAAAGATTTAACTTAAAAGTGAACTACCTCATTGACGAAAGACGAGACCCAATCAAATCCACCTACGCTGCGGCAAAGCTACTGCAAGCAAACTATAAACTCTTAAAAAGTTGGCCACTAGCTTTGACTGCATATAATCATGGTGCTGCGAGCCTTCTTCGGGCACAAAGGAAACTAGGAACCAGTGATATTGAAAAAATCATCAAAAATTATCGAGGAAGAAGGTTTGGCTTTGCTTCAAAGAATTTCTACGCTACTTTTATGGCAACAGTTGAAATATCCAAAGAACCAGAAAAATATTTTCCAAGCTTTAAGCTCCCTAAAAAGCATAAAGTCTCTCATATTACTCTTGATAAAAACTACACTTTAAAAGAACTCAGCACTTATCTGAACTTTTCTTTAAAAAAACTAAAACAGCTTAATCCGGCTATAAGAAGAAGCGCCTTTACATCTGAATTATACCTTCCTCCTCGTTTTGAAATTAATATTCCACACCTAAGCTCAAAAGAGTTAGAAAGCCTGAAAAACAAATTAGCAAAAACGAAGTCCACATATAAAGAAGGTAAAGTTCAAAGACTTCATATTGTCTCTAGAGGTGAAAACTTATTTGATATTGCTCGACTTTATGGCACTAAAGTTTACAAAATCGTTCAGTTCAATCAAATTTTAAATCCATCTAGAATTTATCCAGGGATGAAAATAAAAATTCCAGGAAAACAAAGCTCACTTCCGCCTAAAATTGCAAAAAAAACGACAACTGAAGTTCCTAAGAGCTCGTCTTCATCTGAAAAGACAGAACAAAAAGTAGCAATCAATACTGACAAAGATGCACACCATTACAAAGATACTGCTAAGCCAGGTAGTCTTCTGTCAAAATTAAAAACTTTTGTTAGACCACAAAAACCAAAGGTTCCAAAAACTGACCTTTCAAAGCTCGAAGAAGCCCCTAATCCGCTTATCGATCTCAGCTCATATTCCTTAGATTTAAGAAAAAAATCTAAAGATATTTACATCCTTACAATTGAGACAGAAGAAACTCTAGGTCACTATGCAGAATGGGCTCAAGTCCGGACGCAAAGAATAAGAAATATAAATCAAATGCGTAGAAGGTCTAGAATTTCCCTCGGAGAGCAAATTCTTGTCCCTCTTGCTGAAAGTCAAATAGCAGAGTTTAAAAGACTAAGAAACGAGTATCACTTAAGTATCCAGGAAGACTTTTATGATCATTATACAGTCAAGCAAACATCAAATTATACTGTTCGATCTGGAGATAGTATAAGCTCTATCCTTAAGCAATTTGATCTGCCTTACTGGATTCTACGAAAAACGCAAAAAGATCAAACACTCAACGAAAACATTCGAGTAGGACAAAAAATTATTTTACCTATAATTGAAGAAATCACCTCAAACTAAGGTTTAGATTGTTTAAGAACTGACCTCAAATTGGTAATAGAGAAAACTCAAACTAAGCAACGAACCTCTGTCGTATTTTTAAAAAGGGATTTCATTGAGGCGCGAGTGAGCTGTTATGTTCGAAGTAAAGTAAATAAGTTTAAATTTGAAATAAGCTTTTCTTTTCAGACATCTAGAAATTGAGAATAGTTACATCATTACAGCTTCTGTCTGTGAGTTTGAGTTTTCTCTTCTATCCCCACCGTAGTAAGGTAGTCAAGATTGTTTAAGAGTACTCATCTCCAAATGCATTTCAATGCGTGCAAGGGCAATATCGACATTTACAGGCTTAGTTAAATAGTCGTTCGCCCCCATCTCAAGGCACTCAACGACATTATCCTCATCTTTTTTTAAAGTAATAACAACGATTGGCAAAAGAACTCTATCTCTTTTTTTTCTAATTCTCTTTAGAACTTCTTCTCCCTTGACCTTTGGCAAACCCAAATCAAGTAAAACAAGACAGGGTGGTTCTCTATCTATATACTGGAGGGCCGTAAGGCCATCATTAGCAACTTCAACTTCATAACCATTTTCATTTAACATTTTTGTTAAAATAAATAGACTTGCTTCATCATCGTCAACTATTAAAACCCTTTTTCCTTTAGACATAAGCACCTAATTTTACTGATCTTTTATGATTTTACACAAACTTGACATTAACTTGGCAATAAAGCGTGAGAACCGACATAAGCTAATCTTAACAAATAAGCAATAACGCTTATTAAAACATTACCTCGTTGGTCGCGTCTTTTAGGAAAACCTCTCCCCTAAGTTCTCCCTAAACCGCACATTTTCTCCCATCCTTTCTCCATGTATGTTAACACGACCAACGAGGTTATCATACCCATCCTCATTGATCATTAATGAACTTGAAAGTTTCTTTTTTCAACTTTTAAAGTTCGAGGACCAAAACGATCACTAAACTGAATGATAATTTCACTGGCATCTTCTTTAATCGCTTGAACATCAATATACATATCAAAAAGATCTCTCTGGGCAAAGAGTTCAAGCCGACCATTTTTATACACCCAAGTTCCCTTTCCTTCACCCAAGTTGTCTAGATTATAATACCACGTGCCATTATTATATAAAGAAATCTCAATAGGATAATCTCTATTAATAATATATTTATCTTCATTAAGATTTGGCTTAGAAGGCATTTTCTTATCATTGATATATTGGGAAAAGCTTTCTTTTTTTATAGGATAAAACTTTAAATCAGATGGTGTCTGCGTTATCTCCTGACAAGAAATACATACAAAAAATAATAAATATAAAGAACTTAACCTCATCATTTTACTCACTTATTTAAAAATTAATACCTCTATTATAATCAAATAAATTAATATAAGTGTCAAAGTCAGTAATTTCTAAAGTTTTCCCATTACAAGACGACAAGAACTTAAAAGGAAGGAATTTATGAAAAATACATTTTTAATTACTCTTATTTTAAGTCTTTTCACTCTTGTTTCTTGCTCTAGTAATAAAAGTGCAAAAGAAGACAATCTTTTAGATTCGACTATGGATGATTCTATTGCCCTTGAAAACGAAAATGATTATGTCAGTGATGACAGCATCTATGAAGAGCAATATTCTGATGACACGATTGAAGAAATATCAGAAGAAGAAGTTGCTTCTCAAGAGATTATTGAACCAACACCTGTTGCTGAGCCTCTCGCAGAAGAAGTCACTTATGAAGAATCAATGGATCCTATGGTCCAAACAGCAACACCTCTAACTGGAGACTTTGCTGAGTATACAGTGGAACAAGGTGATACACTGATGTTAATTGCTTTTAAAATATATGGTGATTATTCTCGTTGGAGAGAATTAAGAGATCAAAACCCGGCCTTAACTGACTATCGAATGCTCTCACAAGGTCAAAAAATTCAATATCAAGTTCCAAATCAAGAATTTAGTTGGAGACCTGAAGGAAATCCATATCTTATTAAACGAAATGAAACTCTAAGAATCATTTCTCATAATATTTATAATACTGCTAACAGATGGCAACACCTTTATGAACATAACAGTGCTCTTATAAAAGATCCTAATATTATTTATGCTGGATTTACAATTTATTACTTACAAGAAGAAGAGCTTAAAAATAGAGAACTAGCCGCAGAAACAAGCCTTTAATTTTTTAAATAAATTTCTTTATAAAAAAGGTCCTATCTCTCAAAAAGATAGGACCTTTTGCATTATTCTAAGCAATAATTCAAATCAAAAGCATTAAATCTTTTATCTACTTGATAAGACTTTTCTATCATCACTTCTATTGCCGCTGCGACCAATAACTCATTTTTTTTCTTAATAAGCTTTTGAATAAAATAAGGTGCACTTGTTGAACTAACTCTATAACAGTTAATTCTTTGACTTAAATATTTTTTCATATCCTCTAGTTTTGCCGACATCATATCTTCTGAATCATAGGGAACTTCACGCCCTTGATAGAACTCAACAAAACCACTTCTAATTGTATGATAACTCTCTTCCGAGAGCTCATTGCAGCTGATTAGAGTTGATTGAGTTTTTAACTCCTGAGGTAATTTAGCTGGACTTACTAAATCATCTCTTTGTTGCTGTATAGCTTCGTTAAATGCCTTTCTAAAACAATCACTAAACTCCACTCCATCAAGGGCATAGAGCCTACTTGAAATCATCATAAAAAAAATTAAAACAAATATTTTCATATCTAACCTTCGCTAAAATCTTAACCTTAAAAGAGAATTATTCATAATAAATTCATGGTTTAACCCAAACTTTATATGTCAATTTTTTAGTCACTTAAAAACTGTCTAAAAATTTAACACCATTATAAATGTTTCATAACTACTCATATTTTTTACTGAAAGCTTTTATACTCATACTAATTACTCATATAAAGCGAAGGGGCTCTTAAATGAAAAAAGCATTATTACTTATTTTTCTATGTTCTCATTCTATATTAGGCCATACAGCTGGGAATGAACATACAGAAACGATTAAACCTAAAAAGTTTTTAACCTGTCTTTTAACCACGCTGAACAAAAAAATCTCAGAATATTCACAAAAAGAAGGTGATCTTTCAAAAAGAATTTGTGAGAATCTCAGTCGCGAATCGCGAATCTCACTTATCCAACACTTCTCTTCTCGTTTCGAATATAGAGAAGATGAAAATATGTACTATGATAGACATGAGCGCATGCTTGGTGTTTCTGTAGACACTGTTTACAATACACTTAAACCTCATATCAAATGCTACCAATCAAGCTCAAACTTAGGTGGACTTTTTATTGATATTTTTATTAATGCTCATCATGATAGAAATAGACGACTTCTTTCTCATACCTTAGGTGCTATGCTAGATAAAGAAGGTAGCTATTATGATTATTATCCACGTGATTATTTATCTGAGCTAGAGTTTAAAGGTTGTAAATAAAAAAGAAATTAACTTGCAGGAAACATCCCCTTAATTGGGGGAATTTCCTCTCCTTGTAAAACAGCTTTAACAACTTTAATCAATTCTTCTGGAACAAAGGGTTTGGTCACATAAGCAGAAGCCCCTAAAGAGAGGGCAATATTCTGAATAGGCTTGTCCGCATCAGCGCTGACAATTATAACTTTTAATTTCTCACTCATAGGATCGTCTTTAATCTTAGAGAGTAAATCCATTCCATCTAGATCCGGCATATTTAAATCCGAAATGACCAGATCAAAAGGATGATCACTTAACTGTGCCTGAGCGATTTGCTCCCATGCCTCAACACTAGATAAGGGAAGGTGTGTGTTCGTAAAGCCAGCATTTTTCAATTTTACATCAATTAACAATCGAGAGAATTCACTATCCTCAACAATAATTATTTTTTTCTTATACAAATCACTCATCTGAATCTCCAAAAACATTGTACAGAGATTAGGATATTAATCAATATGATTATTGCTTAAGAAATATCTAACTATCTGAAAATAAAAAAGCCACTTAAAATTAAGTGGCTTTGCATAGCTATAATAAAATCGAGGTCAAATTATGCATCTAAGACAATTAAGCCACCTCTTCTGGGATATCTTGGAATATCTCTATCACGACCTGCTCTTCTTTCAACTTCACAGCTCGCTCTATATCTTCCATTTCTTCTTTTAAAGTCCATACATTTTCTACGCGCTTTTTGACAGGCCCTGGCCTTAACTCCAGTTCTAATTGGTCCCTGCGCATTGGCCCAAAAACTTCTCATTAAACGTCCTCTAGGTCCTCTTAAGTTAGCTTGACAGCTTCTCAATACGATTCTTCGATCTTGTACAATATTACAGTTTAAAATCCTCGCCCTGTAATAACCAGACCTAATGGCACGCCTACAGTCTCTATTGGCCTCACGACAAGCATCGGCCCTAGAGTAGCCCCAACCAGTAAATGTATCCAATAACCTTCCTCTTCCATTTTCTAATTCAACTTTACACTGAGCTGCTTCGGCTTGCGCTGAAACAAAAAAAGTTAAACTTAGTGCAAAAACAGACAATAATACTTTCATTAATCCTCCCATATATTAATTACCCGCCATTCCCCTCAGGTAATGATAAACAATAAAAACATCCTGCTTATTGATTTTTCTCTTAAACTCGCAATATTAATGCCAAAGGTTTCAACTTGATTTCAGTTACTAGACGCTTCGCAAGGTGCAAAATAACAATGTCAATTTCGCCCCAAACGTAAAAATTAAGCGAAAAGACACTGCTTTCCGATAGGGATCTTGAAAAAGGAAAACTATGCAAAAAATATTAAAAAACCTGACTTTCTGGGTCTTTGTTGGGGCTATTCTTGGTTATATTTGCGCAAACTTGTTTGCAGATAAGTCTTGGCTAATTTCAGATCAAATCCCGTGGTTCTATGAAATCATTCTTTTAATTAAATCAGTTTTTATTAGCGCTTTAAAAATGATGATTGCACCTATTATCTTTTTTTCACTTGTGGGTGGACTCCTTAATATTGGAGAGATTACAAAACTTAAAAAGATGGGAAAAGTAACAATATCATACTATCTAACGACCACGATTATTGCTATTGCCATTGGATTAGTTGCTGTATTTTTTGTCCATCCTTGGAAAAATTCTGATGTCACAATTCAAACTAATCAAAGTCAATTCTTTCAAGATGCAAAGCTTTACAAAAAACCAAACAAACTTATTGATAAAAATGCAGACTCTTTAAGTCTTATTGCTAAAGGCATTTTTGATAAAGCTTTTGTTAACCCTTTTAAGGCATTAAGTGAAAGTAATATTTTAGGTATTGTCACGTCTGCCCTTCTCTTAGGATTAGCGCTTTTAAGTGTTCATTCAAAAGATGGTCCTTTACTTAGAATTGTTAATGACATCAACAAAGTCATGAATCAAGTTCTTCACTGGATCATAAAAGTAACGCCAATAGGAATTTTTGCTATTGCTTTTGACTTTCAACTTAAGGCTAGTGGAGCCGTGGTTGAACAACTCCTAAGTTTTAGCCTTCTCGTCTTTTTTGCCACCATGATTCATGGACTGATTTTTTTACCTGCAATTGCTTGGTTCTTTGCAGGTGTTAGCCCAAAAACTTTTTTTTATAAAGCTGCCAAGCCTTTACTCGTTGCCCTATCGACAGCGTCAAGTTCGGCAACATTACCTATTACGATGCAAACCTGTGAAGATGAGTTTGGAGTGTCCGAAGGCGTAAGTGGTTTTGTTTTTCCTTTAGGGGCAACAATGAATATGGACGGAACAGCTCTTTTTGAAGGAATTGCTGCCGTTTTTCTAGCGCATCTTTATGGTATTGAATTAGGTCCGATTGCAACTTTTTCTATTTTTTTCATGTCGATGATATCATCCATTGGTGCACCGGGAATGCCATCGGCAAGTATGAGTGGTATGCAAATGGTCCTGCTCGCCGCAGGAATTCCACTAGAGGCGATTGGTATACTTATTGTCATAGATAAACCACTAGACACATTCAGAACAGCTGTTAATGTAGAAGGTGATATAATTGGTGCCTTAGTAACGCAAAACTACTTAAACAAAAAAGAGTTGATCGCATGAGCAAAAAAAAGAAAGCCAAATCTATTGATGTTGAAAAAATTGATCTCGACTTAATGAAAGAGCGTACAACAGATCTTCCTGGTCTTATTGAATATGCTCATTCTATTGGAGGATTTTCTATTGTTCCTACCGAAGAAGGTGTCATCAAAGGCCAAGCGATGAACGCCATGAAAGAACAAACTGAAATGCATATGCATCAGATTTATGAACAAATGCAGGTTCTGGCCAAGCAAGCCAATAAACTAAAAAAACGAGCAGAAATTTCATGTGAAATCTACAACGCTCAAATGCGCTTCAAACCCGTTATTGGAAAAACTTATTTCCTGTATGAAAAAAAAGATCAAACCAAAGTTCTCTCTATGGTCGCTCCGCAAGAATGGGGAAATTCACTGCCCTTTGAAAAATTCATCGCTAAAGTAAAACTTCTTTCAGATCATACTTGGGAAGTTTTAGAAGAGTAGTCCTGCTTAATAGACTTTAAAAACTCTTGTTCAGATTTAAAAAGGTGTTCTAGATATTCTTTGTTCTCTCCAATATGATCTACACCCATTGACTTGATGATATCTTCTGCTGGAATTCTGCCTTTTTTACCTACAAAAGTCACCTTGACCAATGCTGCGGCAGCAAGCTTTTCTTGAGACTCAAAACGTTGTTCCAAATACAACCATCCATCATAATGTCCAGCAAGCTTCGTCGTTAACGTAAATTTTTGAAAACAGCTTAAACTTTTAAAATAAGTAATATTAAGCCCTCCAACAACACCATAGCCCCAGCCCATCTCTTTGGCTTTTTTAAAGAGACCCGAACGAATACTTAGACGTGTTCGACCTAAATCCATCAAAGAAAGATAACGTCCATTATTTAGATGAATATTAACATCTAAGTCATTTGGCCAAACTCTCATTTGACATCTATCTACAGCATTTACTTCAAGTTTAACAGCAAAGCGAGCTCTAAAAAGTTGATAAAAAAACCTAAAAAACATATTCATTAACAATTACTCCACAGTAAGATCAAAACAAGTCCAACCAAGATTTTGATTATCCCTTTCCTGACATATACATGAAATCTCAGCATCTACTCTTAAAATATTTTTGTCAAACTCAGCCAAGTTGGGTTTCAGACAACTCCCAAAGCGAAAATATTCTGGCCCCGGTTTTGGTAGCGTAGCATCTGTACATAAATACTCCATCATAAGTTCATTAGCACCATGCCCCTCATTTAGAACAACAACTCCATCAAAACAATAACTAGCTTGATCTAGACTAGAAGAACAATGGGCCACTTCTTGTGTTGCCATAATACAACTTTCCCCCCCCACTCCTAAATTTTGTCTAGTCTGACATCGGTTTTGAATGGCCTTATTAATGGCCTGAACTTCTTCTTGGCCAGACTCTAAAAAACTTAAAAAAGAATCTATCTCTTCAAAGTCTTGCCCCCAAGCCCCTTGAATAAATAAAATAAAAAAAATGGAGATAAAAGTTTTCACAATCACTATTTCGGAGGTTTTTCATCATCTTTTTAGGGGGATATATCTAATAGACAATATTTTCTGGATATCTAGCTCTTTAAAAAAAAACTATAATAGACTTATGAAATACCTAATACCAATAACTATTTTCTTACTTTTTCACTCTCCTAATCTTAAAGCATCAGATTTAAAAATTGAGCCTGTTTATGGAGTAGAAAGAACCCAAAGAGAATTCCCTAAACCAGCACGCTATAAAACTGAAACTTATTTTGGTGTCCGTGCTCTTTATGGAACTCCCAGTTTTTCACTTGAAGGTGAAGTCAACCAGTCCCAAGATACTGAAGACTTTCCTGATGATAATTTAAAAGTTACTTATAAAAACCAAAAGGCGCTGTTGGGATTCAGAACTTATCCTATTCAGTCAAAAATCTTAGGTGTTTTTTTACGTTTTGGAGCGAGAGCATCAAAACAAACAAGAGAAATCACAGAAGCTGGTGAGAGTAGAACAGAAGAGGGGGCCATTATTTTTGATCCTTATGCTGGTACAGGACTTACGCTCGTCTTAGGAAATAATTTTGCTTTAAATACGGGAGCCACACTCATTTATAATAGAAATGCTGAAGCCTCAGAGCAATATGATACTCGTTATAGCTTCAGTTTTACCATTAGGGCCGGAAATAAATAAACATTATCGAGAGACTCGTCTAAGTTTGAACTTTCTTACCACTCTCCAGAGTTCTCCATTGAACTCCAAGGCTCTTGTATAGGGAGCGCCTCACCTTTTTGCAAAAGCTCAATTGAAATATTATCAGGAGATTTAATAAAGGCCATATGCCCATCTCGCGGAGGACGATTAATCACAACTCCAGCCTTTTGAAGCTTAGTACAAATCTCATAAATATTTTCAACCTCAAAGGCAAGATGGCCAAAGTTTCTTCCCTGGGTGTATTCAACTTCATGATCCCAATTATGGGTCAACTCTATTTCCGCATCACTGTCTTCAGACTTTAAAAAAACCAATGTAAAGCGGCCAGACTCAACTTCTTTTCTTCTCATTTCTTTTAGTCCTAACAGCTTAACAAAAAAATATAAGGCCTGATCTAAATCTTTAACTCTTAACATTGAATGAAGAAAGCGCATAAGGTCTCCTTTTTTTATTTTCTTAATATAATATCAAATAATTAAATTCACAAAACATGCAGACCAAAACGAACGACCGTGCTATTATTATATAATATATTATTGAAGGAGAAAATATGACTAAAAAAGTTTGTATCGTTGCTGGAAAAAGAATTCCTTTTATGAAGTCAAGCACCAGCTATATGGGGTTGAGCCTTCGAGAACTCATAAAGCCTGCTATGGATGAGTTAGTCAAGGATCTAAATTTAGAAGGTAAAGAACTGGGTGAAGTGGCCATGGGAGCAGTTAATAAACATGCCTATGACTTTGCCTTGGCAAGAGAGATTGTTATGGACTCTAAACTTAGTCCAACGACTCCTGCAACTGATGTTCAAAAGGCTTGTGGAACTTCTTTAGAAACGACAATTCTTATCGCCAACAAAATCGCCCTAGGACAAATTGATTGTGGAATTGCCGGAGGTGCTGATACCAACTCTGATATTCCGGTTGAGTTTAAAAAGTCATTTTCAGATAGACTCTTAAAATTAGCTGCTGCCAAAGATATTGGGGGAAGACTTAAAGCTTTAGCAGGCTTCTCCCCAAAAGAGCTGATGCCTAAATTACCTGCCATCAAAGAAGGAAGAACTGGCAAAAGTATGGGGGAAAGTTGTGAAGATATGGCAAAAACGTGGAGTATCTCCCGTGAAGATCAAGATCAACTTGCTTTTGAATCACAAAAAAATGCTGCGCGAGCCTATAAAGAAGGATGGTATGACGATCTTGTTGTCGAATTTAAGGGAAAAAAACAAGATGGGATTTTACGTGAAACTTCTTTAGATAAATTAGCTAAACTTAAGCCTGCTTTTGATAAAACCTCTGGAAAAGGGACGATTACAGCAGCTAATGCAACTGCTCTAACAGATGGAGCCAGTTGTGTTTTTCTTTGCTCAGAAGAGTATGCTCAAGAAAATAATTTAACTCCTCTGGCCTATTTAAGTTTTGCTCAATCTGCTGCTGTTAATTATGTCGATGAAGAAGGACTTCTTATGGCCCCAGCTTATGCAGTTCCTAAAATGTTAAAAAAGTCAGGCTATAAATTACAAGATTTTGACTTCTATGAAATACATGAAGCCTTTGCTGCGCAAGTTTTATGCACATTAGAAGCGTGGAAATCTGAAGATTTTTGCCAGAAAAAATTAGGCCTTGACTCAGCTCTGGGTGAAATTGATCGTTCCAAGTTAAATGTAAAGGGAGGCTCACTTGCCCTAGGTCATCCTTTTGCTGCGACAGGAGGAAGAATCGTCACCAGTCTTGCAAAATTGCTCCATGAAAAAGGCAGTGGAAAGGGTTTAATCTCTATTTGTACAGCTGGTGGTATGGGTGTCACCGCAATATTAGAAAAATAAAAACTTTCAATAGTGTTTTTAAAAAAGCAGGTTCTCGAACCTGCTTTTTTTGTTATGATAAGTCATGCCTTTAAAGATTCTTACATTTAATATTCACAAAGGTTTTAATTGGAATAATACCAAATACACATTAAAACGCCTTAAAAAAGCGCTCACCCATATTCATCCCGATATCGTTTTCTTACAAGAAGTCGTCGGAGAAAATAAAAAACATCAAAAAAAATTTGATAAGTGGATTGATAGACAATTTGAATATTTAGCACAAGACTTATGGTCGGACTTTTCTTACTCAAACCATGCTGTGTTTGACTTTAGAAATCATGGAAATGTTATTCTTTCGAAATATCCCATTCTCAACACTGAGGTACAGGATATATCGACTAATCATTATGAACAAAGGGCCTTACTTTTTAGTGAAATCCAAATTGAAGATAAAATCCTTCATACCTACTGTGTTCATCTTAACCTCTTACACAAAGATAGAATTAAACAATATGAATATATCAAAGATTTTGTACAGAGTAAGTCAGATAATCACCACCCCATTCTTATTGCGGGTGACTTTAATGACTGGAATCAAAAGGCTTCAGAACATTTTCTCAATATTGATAATCTCTATGATGCCCACAAGTTCAAACATGGTTTTTATGGAAGGACATTCCCAACTCTCTTCCCCCTACTTAAACTCGACAGAATCTATACTAAGGGCTTTCATATTTTAGATGCAGAAGTTTTTAAAAATAAACACTGGAAATCTCTGTCAGACCATTTACCAATTTATATTGAGGTTGAGTTTAAATGAAACATATAACTCACAATAACCATATTGACCTGATAAAAAATGGTCCCGAATTTATAACAACAAATTTAAAACTCATTAATGAGGCGAGATCCTTTATCTTCTTTCATACCTATATTTTTGAAGAAGATAATATTACACAGCCACTTATTGATGCCTTTATACAAAAGGCACAACAAGGTGTTGCTGTTTATATTCTTTTAGATGCCTTTGGTTCTGAAGACTTAAGTCATGTTACAAAAGATCGCTTTCAAGACGCAGGTGTTAACTTTCATTTTTTCACCCCGCTTTTTCATATCAATAATATTGGAAGAAGATTGCATCAGAAGGTTTTACTAATAGACAATAAAAAATGTCTACTTGGAGGAATTAATTATTCCAAAAAATTTAATTCCCCAGAACAAAAGACTCCTTGGCTAGATTACTCCTGTGTGGTTGAAGGTGAAGAAGTCTATAATACTTTTCAGACAATTCTTAAGCTTTATCTAAAAAACTTTCCTAAACACAAAGAACAACTTTTAAGCTTCAGAAACTACTCACATACTGTTGAAGATTATCACCTAATAAAAACAAATGAGAATGATTGGACCAGACACAAACAACAAATTTATAACAGCTATCTTATTGCTATTAAGTCTGCAAAACATGAAATTATCATTCTTGCCACCTATTTTATTCCAGGAAAAAAGCTCCTCAAATATCTAAGAAAGGCTCAAAAACGTGGTGTTAGAATCAAACTCATTTTTGGTAAAATATCTGATCACCCCTTAGTTTCCGCTGCTTCTGATTACTTTTATCAATGGTATCTAGATAATCATTTTGAAATTTATGAATGGGATCAATCTGTCATCCATGGCAAACTGGCCCTCATTGATAACAAATGGGTCTCTATCGGTTCTTACAACCATAACTATATTAGCCGTTATGGAAATTTAGAAATAAACTACGAAATTATAAGCAAAGAATTTTCTCAAACTGTAGCTCATGAGTTTGAGTCTATAGTGTCTTCATCTAAAAAACTAACTTATGAAGATTTAAATCGTGGAATGAGAAGTAGAGTTTTTATTTTAATTGTTTATTTCTTAACAAATATTATAACTTTCTTTTCAATACTATTTATTTTTAAAAGAGATGAAGAAGAAGAAAATTTCCTAAAATAATCACTCTGAATTGACCTACCAATTTGATGAAGGTGATTACTCCATATAATGTTGGTCGTCTATAATCGCCCTTGCAAATAAAGCAGTATAAATAGCAAAGATGGCCACTCCAATTAACATAAGAAAAATACCAATAATCTTACCAGGAATTGTCATAGGAACAATATCGCCATAGCCCACAGTAGATGTTGTAGAAAAGCTCCACCATAAAGCGTCAATAAAACTGCTCATTTTAGGATTTACATCCTTTTCTAAAACATAAAGTAAAGAAGCAAATAAAAAAACAACCGAATTTCCAAAAACAGAAAGTGTTAAAAAAGGAACTCCTGTAATGAGGCGCCAAAGAATTTTACAAAAGTGGATAATCTTATAAAATATTTTCATTATTGTTAAAGTCTAAACAATCACAGGCTACTTTACTAGTTCTTTTTTCAAGGTAATTCAAAAAGTAAAAACTTAAATTTTTTTAATGGAATAATTGATAAAAGAGATTCTTCTTTTATTCCCAAAGCATCACCAGCTTTAAATGTGTCATCTAAAATATTTGCTTCACCTTCTATAACTTGTATCCAATAATGCTTTTGTGCATTAAAAGAAAGTTCGTGAGCGCTTTTTTCAAAGACTCCTAGACTTAGCTTCATATCTTGGTTGATTTTTGCAACTTGTTCAGCTCCAACACTATCAGCAAGTAAGACCACCCCCTCAGAAGGCTCTTTATAAGTAAATTGATCATAATTTGGCTCTACTCCAATTTTATTCGGTTGAACCCAAATCTGTAATGAATGAGTTTTTTGTGTGCGACTAGGGTTAAACTCAGAATGAAGAACTCCTTTACCAGCACTCATCACTTGAATTTCACCAGGACCAATAACACGAGAGTGTCCCATACTATCCTTATGTTCAAGCTGACCAGAAATAATAAAACTTATTATCTCCATATCTCTATGCGGGTGAGTTTCAAAGCCCATTCCCTCATCAATAATATCTTCGTTAATCACTCTTAGCTTACTAAAGCCCATCCAATTAGGATCAAAGTATGATCCAAAAGAAAAGCTGTATTTACCATCAAGCCAAGGAAACCTTACATGCCCTCTGTCTTCAGACTTTCTCTTTAAGATCATACTTTACCCCTTATTCCTTATTTAACAACAAACTTAAAGTCTACCTTTACTTCATTATGAATCATTTTATCACCTAATCCCTTGAAGAAATCACCTGACCCATAAATCATTCCAAATTTTGTTCTATCAAAAACAAGTGTTCCAGAATAAGCCTTGCCATCTTTTTTGATATCAAACTTTACTTCATTTGTTTTATCTTTGATTGTAAGATCTGCTGTAACTTCATTTCCTTTAACAGATTTTATTTTCAAAGATGATGTCGGATATTTTTTTACATTAAAGAAATCATCACTTTTAATATGATTCATAAATTTTGTTTCCCACTCTCCAGACAAATCATCAACCGTAAAAGAGCTCATATCAACGACAAACTCTCCCCCAGAAAGCTTTCCATCTTTCATTGTGACATCTGCCTTTTTAAAGAATATTTTTCCATAGTGCTTACCAGTGACCTTAGTTCCTTGCCATTTTAAAGAACTTTTTTTCAAATCAACATCTGCACCAAAAGCAGAACCCATCATAACTCCCAACAAGGCCAATAATTGTACAAATTTCATTTTCATTTTTATCTCCTTTGATAATATAAATAATCTCGCCTGACTTTTCTTTCAAACACAAACAGATTATCGTGTATTTTCCTATAAAAATAAATTATAATTTTTCTATACTCAATATAAGTTTTCTTAATAAAGGTTAGTTCTATGACGTATGATCAGATACTTACATTAGACTTTATAGTAAAATATGGAAGTTTTAAAGCTGCTGCAAAAGAAATGTATAAATCGCAACCCTCTTTAAGTATGGCCATCAAAAAACTTGAAGATGAATTTCAATTTCAAATTTTAAGCCGAGATAATTATAGGCCACAACTTACAGAAGAAGGAAAAGTTTTTTATAAAAAAGCAAAAGAACTGATCAAACACTTTAAAGAATTAGAAAAAACAGCTCAAGAAATAAGCGCTGGATATGAAACAGAAATTAATATTTGCGTCGATGCCATCTTTCCCATTTCAAGAATTAGCACTGTATTACAACAATTCTTTGAACCTCATATTACCACAACTTTAAATCTCACAACCGATGTTCTAGAAGGAATTACTCAAAAACTCATTTCTCATGAAGTTGATTTTGCCTTAGGTTCAGACAGTTTTGATCAAAATGAGATTGAGCAAGTAAAAATATTTGAGACCAAGATGATTCCCGTTATAAGCCCCAAATACCAAGATCAACTCTCAAAAACGTTTTTAATTAACCTACCTCAAATCGTTGTTTCAAGCTCAGTCAAAGAAAAGAAAAACTTTGTCTCAGGTGGGCTCAGCAAGCAATTTTGGTACACTTCAGACTTTTCGATGAAAGAACAACTCATAGAATCTGGCTTGGGATGGGGACGCTTACCTTATCATCAAATAAAAGATAAACTCGATGCCCAAAAGCTGATCGAAATTAAAAATGTGACCGAAGTCAAGGCCATGAATATTCCACTATATATGCTCCGTTCAAAAAGCAAGGTCATGGGGCCTAATACAAAAAATCTATGGAAATACTTATCCACACTCAGTCATAATCAAAACAAAGACTATACGAGCTAAAACAAGCAGTATAAACTACAGCCCATGAAGATCATAACACTTTTTATTTTTACCCTTCCCTTATTTGGTTTTGCCAAAAAAGACCTTCATTATCTGAATGCGTATCCCAAGACTCAAAACTTCTTTAATATGGCCTTAGTTTTAGAAAATAGTATTATAGATGCTAAAAAATCAAATTCGTCACATCAAGACCTAGAGGACGATCACTTACGTCTCATCTACACATTTGGACATAGTCTATCTGTTAATGAATATCTTACAATAGCTGTCTCATTTATCAATTCTTATGAAAATGAAATCAAAAGTGGCTCGGAAGTAGGTAATAACTATCGTTCCAAAGGTTTTCGAGAACCCACTTTCGGCTATAATAAAAGACTAGTAGAAAACCACGATAAAGATAAATCCATTTCCCAATTTGGTATAAAATTCACACCATCTTTAATCGATAAAAAATCAGGTACTAAAAAAGCCAACCGAGCAGTAGGAGGACATATTCTCAACCTTCATGCCAGCAAAGGGGCGATATACACTCGCTGGGAAGCCAAAGTCCTAGGAAATTATACTTATTTTTTTCCCAGTAAAGATCAAAATTTAAATTCAGGTAGTACTTATACCCGCGATAGTTATTATGAAATTATTTTAGGAATAGAAATTCAATATGCCTTAAATGATAAATGGTATATTAACTCAGGCTCTGGAATTATGTTGACTCATGATACTCAAATTAATAACTCAGATACAGATGAAGATACTCAAATTCAATTAGGGACTGGCTCAATTGGTTATTTAGGAATGACTTATAAGGAGCCAGATCATCTCTATCGATTTAAGATTTTTCGTTCAAAAAATGATTTTTTTGTTGAAGGAAAAAACAATAACTTTGAAGGAAGTTTTAATAAATTTTATCTTGCTTTTGATTACACAAAACAATTTTAAAATTTATAACCATAGCCCAAGGCTAATGAAACATACTCAAGAGGATCAATCACATCAGGATTATTGTAATAATTCGTTAGAATAATATCATTTAGTCCTGCTTCAAAGTATCCCATATGATATTTATTCTTTAGAGACTCAAGGGTCATTCCCCAATAAAAAAGTCCTCTTAAAGACCCCATACGGTAATATTCTTGTGGAAAACTCTCATGCCTAGATGTTTGGTACTTCAATCCCGTCACATGATAGACATTTACTCCCGTATAGAGGTTTGAAAAATACTCTCCAAAATCAAATTGAAACCACCTGTAATTATTTTTTAAAGAAAAAGTTTCAATTTCTTCACCTCCAATACTTTTAGGAACATAGCCATGAAAATACTCAAGTGAATACTTTTTTGTAAAATTCTTACCCAGTCCAAAAGCAATAACACCTATTTCTCCTGCATATTGGGCCTTAAAATAATCAATAAAATAAGCTTTTGCACTTACTCCATACAAGAGGATGCTTAAACTCAACAAATGTTTCAATCTAAAAGGAAACATGCTCATCCTCCACACTACTATTGTTAATCGTAAGGATAAGAATTTTTCCCTTAACTGAACTTCCTACTGTTACTCGCTTTGCCGTTGCGAAGCTTCCCACTCCGTAATTATGATTATGCCCATTGATAAAATATTTTACGCTATAAGTATCAATTAAATTTTTCATTTCTTGTATTTGACTTTCACTATACCGATGATCATCATCTGGCTGAACATGACCTAAGATAATTTTATGAGTTGCTGAACTCTTTTTTAACATTGACTCCAAGTAACTTAAATTCGGTGCTGTTCCATCACTTTCCCAGTTATTATTATTAATAATAAAAAATTCTGTTTGTTTAAAGACAAAAGAAAAATCTAATTTTCTTCCAAAAATTTGTTTATAAA
>PAKC01000015.1 GCA_002706205.1 Halobacteriovoraceae bacterium | reverse complement strand
TCTCAGGAATAACTCCATTACTATTTTTTATGGCATCCAAATAGAGTTTATGCTTATCCGTAAACTTTGATTTTCTCAAATTTAAGATCTTAATCTCTTCAATTTTATATTCTGTCGGGAGTGCTATGTACCCATAAAATTTCTCTTCCCCCTTAGGCTCTATAGCTAGTAAGCGCGTCAGACTTATTCCAATATTCACCTCATCGACATAACTAACCCTCTCAAATGTGTAAGTTTTATCTGTGAGCTTCACCTTACGGATATCCTTTTTAACAACATGGCCATCCTTTTTAGTATAGATAATGGTAAAATCTTTATTAAAATATTTTTTAAGCTTTCCCTCACTCACTTCTCCGACTTTGACTCCAGCGACTCGAGAACCATCACTCAATTCCATCCCTGTAAGCCAAAAATAATCTATTCCAAAAGTATTGAAAGAAAATACTGTAACAATAAAGATTAATAAAAGTTGTATTCTATTATTTTTCATCAGCAATACCTTTTTTGTTTTCATTCTCAAAATCAACTATTTCATCAATTTTCTCGCTACCTCTATCAAAAAGACATTTAAAAATACTATTCTTTTTTTCACGAACAATATTATCGAATATTTTCTTACATGCGTACTTGTCAGTAAAGGACTTATGAAGAAGCTTTACTTGCTTTGCTTTAAACTTCATGGGATTTATACAAAATTTTTTATCATAAACAATATATGTACTTGCAATTTCACCCAAGCAGCTCAATTCATACTCTACGACCGCACAACTATTATAAAACGCCATATCTCTGTTACCACCAAAATAACTATACATAGTAAACTTATTGCTAGAAAGGTTATGACAAATTCTCCCGGCCATAAGCTTCAAACTCACTTTCAGTGTCTTATCTTTTACATTTTTAAACTCAAACTCTTGAGAAAAAGAAAAAGAGTTTGTAGAACTTAAAACTAGTGCCATTATCAATAATTTCTTCATATTCACTTCTCTTCTCTTAAATGCATAGGTAAATAAGCTTTTCCTTCTTCTAAATCAACTAGGTAATAATAACTATCCATATTTTTTCTTTGACCATTTTTCAGCACAGATAAAGGAAAGCAACCCAAAAAAAATACTTTTCCATCGATCTTTAATAAAAAAGATTTAATTTCTTTATGACTAAAAATTGGGGCAAAAGCACTATCATTATAAAAGACTGGCGTTTCATTCAAAAATACAACACCTCTAATTATTGCAAACTTGTTCCGTTCATCACGATCTTCATAAATAACAAGCGAATCTTGCTTTGAGAGCATGTACTTAGCAGTTTTATCAGGGATAACTCCTCCACTATTTTTTATGGCATCTATGTAGGGTTTATGCATATCCGTAATTGTAGATCTCTTAAGATTTAAAATTTTAACATCTTCGACTTTATATTTTGATGGAATAGCAACAAATCCATTGGACTTTTTAGCATCTTCTAACCTGACTCCTAGTATGCGAGTCAGATATATTCCAACGTGATCATCACCTGTATTATATTCTTCATCAAAAGTGAATAATTTATCTGAAAGTGTAACCTCATGAGTCTTCTGCTGAAAGACACCTTTAGATTTTGTATACCCAATGATTTTTAACTTTTTATTAAAAAATTTTTTAATCTTATTATCACTTATTTTTTCAATATTAACTCCACCTAAACGTGAACCATCTTTTAGCGGAATCCCCGTAGGCCAAAAATAATCTATTCCGAAAACATTTGAGGTAAATATGCTTATAAAAAAAATGAGTAATAATTTTGTCTTGTTATTTTTCACGCCTGTATCCTTTCTTTATATATTTTAACTTAAAAGGACAAACATCTTGAGGCCCATTCGGTATACCTCCCCCCCTAGCTTCCCCTCCAAAGTGACTATCTACCAAAGTTTCTTTTTTAATTCTAAGCCTTGTATTTACAATGATTTTATCAAACTTATCTAAATATTTTCTCGCTTTATTAAAATTCATTAATCGCAAAATACAGCTATGATAATCCAGCTGTTTATGTGTCATCTCATTACACTTTTTTCTATCATCAACATTCTCAAGAGCGAGGCGATAATATTTGGCATACATCATCGAAGCATGTTTAACGTTTACATCCTTTACATGTTTATTTATCCAATACTCCACATCGTCTCTGACACCATCATTGTTTTTATCAGAACCTAAAAGGGTTTGGTCATCNAGNTTTTCCATCACCGCTTTATCCTCTGGTGATAAAAGTGGGTCTTGATTCACTTTTGTTTGTTCATTGCAACTGATCAGCAACGCAAGTAATAAAAAACGCATAATCTCTTCCTCACCAACGTGCAAAAGTTCATGTCTTTTAGAATGATAATCTAACTTCGATAAAAACGGATAACTTCTTTAGTCAGATTTATTAAAAACATTTTAAAATGCTTTTAAGATACACTTGGTAAAGTTTTTAAAGCTGTTAATACTGGGAGACAACATTCTTAAGGAAATATTTAAAAGTTTCTAGCGTGGATAAAATTTAGCAAATCTTAAGTCTGGTTTAAGAATAGTATAAACAAAGAAATGACAATAAAACTTATGGAAAAATAAGTTATTTTGCCAAAAATTTGAGTTTCCTAAAGACAAATCCTCTCTTTTGCTGTTATAAGCTCTATAAAATTAAGGTGTTAAAATGACTAGATATAATGATCGTTGTACATTTGCGATAATTTCTCACCCGGATGCGGGGAAAACAACAGTAACTGAAAAACTTATTTGGTTTGGTGGTGTTGTGCGAGAAGCTGGGATGGTTAAGGCCAAATCTGGTGAAGCGGCCAAATCAGACTGGATGCAAATGGAACAAGACAGAGGAATTTCAATAACTTCTTCAGTCATGAGTTATCATTATAATCAACGTTATGTTCACTTACTCGATACACCAGGACACAAGGATTTCTCAGAGGACACCTATCGAACTCTTACTGCAGTTGAGTCTGTCCTTATGATGATAGATTCGGCCAAAGGGGTTGAAGAGCAGACACAAAAGCTCATGGAAGTTTGTAGACTTAGAGACACGCCTATTACCACTTTTATGAATAAGTTTGATCGTGAATCCCTTGATCCTTTTGAACTCATAGATAATATTGAAAAAGAACTCAGTATTCAATGTGTTCCAATGACCTGGCCAATTGGCATGGGAGTCGATTTTAAAGGTGTCTACGATCTTAAAACGAAAAAAGTTCGCGTTTTTGGAGATAAAAAAGATCCTTTTAATCCAACCATTATTGATGCCAGTGATCTCAATAATCCTCAATTGGTAGAATATATTGGGGAAAGCTTAAAAGAGAAATTAGAAGAAGATCTGATGATGGTGCAAGAGCTTATTCCTGCTTTTAATATGGAAGAGTATTTGGCCGGTATCCAAACTCCTGTCTTTTTTGGTTCTGCCTTATATAATTTTGGAGTCAAAGAAGTGCTCGATATGATTACTAATAATGCTCCCGGACCTAGGGCCAGAAAAGCAAAGCTTGCTCCCTATGATCATTCCTCTGATGAAGTGATAGTCGATCCGAATGAAGAAAAAAAATTCTCTGGTTTCATTTTTAAAATTCAGGCCAATATGGATAAAAAACATAGAGATCGTATTGCTTTTATGCGAGTCTGTACAGGCAAGTTTGAGCGCAACCAAAAGCTCTTTCATGTAAGATCTGAAAAGGAAATGAAAATAACTTCTCCTCAAATTTTTCAGGCCCGAGATAGAGAAATGGCCGAAGAAGCCTATCCTGGAGATATTATTGGTTTACACGATACAGGAAAGTTACAAATCGGTGATACTTTTACTGAAGGTAAAAAAATCATGTATTCAGGAATTCCTGCTTTTGCTCCAGAGCTCTTTAAAAAAGTGGCGCTTAAAGATCCTTTAAAGGCCAAACATCTAGACAAGGGGCTACGTCAGCTTTCTGAAGAGGGGGCCACTCAATTATTTGTACGGACTGCAACGGGAGAAAAAATGTTAGGTGCTGTAGGGGCGCTGCAATTTGAAGTCGTAAAATTTCGTCTAGAAGATGAATATAATGTCCATGCTGATTATGAAGGAACACCTTTTAGTGGGGTAAGATGGCTTAAATTTAGCAATAAAAAACAAGAGGATAAGTTTAAGTCGGATTATGGCAGTAATATGCTCTTAGATGGAAAGAATCGTATTTGTTATGGCATAAAATCTCCTTGGGATCTTAAACTTTGCCAAGAAAAGAATCCTGAAGTGAAGTTCTATAAAAACTCAGATTATATTGAAAATCACCATTAAAATATCAGGAGTTTAGAGTCATTTGCCAGATTTTATTCTCGCCTGATTCTTAAGACTAAAAAGAACAAAAATAACTAAAGCCTTGTTTTTAAAGACATAACACCTAGCAATACCTTGAAAAGCAAGCTGTTTATTCATATAATTTAAGTTATACTTAACTTAATCTTAGTTGAACGTTGGTGGTACGTAATGGATAAACAAGACCTTAGGGTATCGACAAATTTAAAAGAACTCTCCAATATTGTTAAAAATATTATTTATAACAAATCTGGTTTTACTATTTGGCAAAATATTGATGATGAGAAAGTGATTATTCCAGGAGTCATTGAGTCTCAGTTTATAAGTGCCACCAGTTTAACCCTTGAGTTTAAAGTCAGTGATTCCAGAAAGATTAATACCAAATCCAAACTCTTTATGCTTAATCTGGAATCAGGAGTTTTAATTAAAGGCAAAGTCAAAATTATTGGCCATACGAAAATTAAAGTTTTGGTTGATAAAAAGTTTTATCTTAAAGAGAAAAGAGAGAATTTTCGTATTCTTTTAGAAGAAAAAAATATCAATGCCCATATTCAAAGAAAAATGGAACTTAAAGACATATTAAAGTCCGAACAAGTCAAAGTTAAAGATATCAGTGATAGTGGCTGTGGTTTTTTTATTAGCCCTAATCGCGCCGTCTTATTTCAACCCGACTCGAGCATTATTCTCAATTCTTTAGAGGGCGTTGACTTTGAATTTCCTATCAAAGGAACAGTAAGACATGTCACCCCTGTGGCCACTGATAATAGTGCTCTTAATCATCAATACCTTTTGGTTGGGGTTGAATTTGAAAAAAGCTATCAAGACATTGATACCATCGTACAAAAAGTCGAAGTTGAACTAGCAGAAATTTAAGCTAATTAACTTCCCAAGTTGTTCCTGAAAAAAGTAAAGACTTAATATCAGCTGGTGGCATTTTATTTTTTTGATCGGTAATTTGTTGATGAAAATCTTCATCATACACATGATCTTTATCTTCTTTGATAACGCCTAAAGGAATGGGGCCGTTAGTTCCATCCAACTGAGTTAGAATTTGGGCCAAATTAGCATCACTAGGATCATGAATAAAATATTTATCTTCATTACCAGCTGCCGGTACCGTTTGAAAGCCAAAGCCATCTTGAATGAGCGCTTTGTCCTGATCCTTGCCATAAAGCATAGGTTTATTGGCCTCGAGTCTTACTGTGTAGTCATCACGGGTTTTTCTATTAGTATATTCATCGTGAACTTTATCATTAAAAATAACACAGTTTTGGAAGACTTCAATTAAGCTCGTTCCCTTATGAGCATGCGCCTTTTGAAAAACTTCAATCATATGCTTAGGATCAGTATCAATAGTACGGGCAAAAAAACTTGCTCCAGCACCCAAAGCAAATTTGGCGGGTGAAAAACTTCTATCTAAAGAACCATAGGGAGTAGACTTTGTTTTAAGCCCTGGACTGGAAGTTGGTGAATACTGCCCTTTTGTCAGTCCATAGATTTCATTATTAAACAAAATGATATTCACATCTAAGTTTCGACGCAAAATATGGGCCAAATGATTTCCTCCAATAGAAAGGCCATCACCATCCCCAGTAATAATCCATACTGAAAGCTCTGGATTTTGCAATTTCACTCCCGAGGCTACAGCAGGAGCACGCCCATGAATTGAGTGCATTCCATAAGTGTTTACATAATAAGGAAAGCGCGAAGAACACCCTATCCCAGAAACAACACAGACTTGGTGAGGAGGAATTCCAATTTTACTCATGGCCATTTGAGTCGCAGATAAAATAGCGTAATCTCCACAGCCAGGACACCATTTAACTTCTTGGTCGCTGGTAAAATCTTTTTTTGTTAGTTTAGGTTTCTCTGTCATATTATTTTCCAATTAAACTTCTTTTCCAAAAAACTGAATCAATTCTCTTACTTTAAATGGTTTACCTTGCACCTTAGAATAACCTAAAGCATTGAGAGAAAATTTTCCATTTAGGTATTCTTTTAACTGCCCTCGATTAAGCTCACATACAATAATTTTTTGGTATTGTTTTAAAATGGACTCAAAATTCTTAGGTAAAGGATTTAAATATTGAAGATGAACATGGGCCACAGTTTTATCATGTTCTAGATTAAACTTTTTTACAGCCTCATGAACAGAACCATACGTCCCCCCCCAAGAAACAATAAGTGTCTCACTCTCAACTTCTCCCTCAATAACTTGCTCGGGAATAAAGTCGCAAACTTTGGCCACTTTCTTTTCACGCAAACAAACCATCAATTCATGATTATAAGAATCATAGGAAACATTTCCTGTTTCATTTTCTTTTTCTAAACCACCTAGACGGTGCATAAAACCTTCTCGGCCGGGAATGGCCCATTTACGACAAAGCTTCTCATTATCTCTTTTATAGGGAAGAAAGCCCTCTTTTTTATCTTCATCAGTAGCAAACTGAGGAGTGATAGACGGAAAATCATTTTCAATATCTGGAATCTTCCACGGTGCAGAACCGTTAGCAATATATCCATCACTTAGAAGAATAACAGGTGTCATATGTTCAAGTGACAAACGACAAGCTTCAAAGGCCATATGAAAACAATCGCTAGGAGATTTGGCCGCTAAAACAATGGCAGGTGAATCACCATTTCGCCCAAACATCGCCATATTAAGATCTGACTGTTCTGTCTTAGTAGGAAGCCCTGTTGATGGCCCCCCTCGCTGAACATCAACCACCACTAAAGGGAGTTCTAGCATAATGGCCAGATTGAGCGCCTCACTTTTTAAAGCAATACCTGGCCCTGATGAGGTGGTCATACTTAAAGCTCCAGCAAAACTCGCACCTAAGGCGGCACATATCGCTGCTATTTCATCTTCTGCTTGGAAAGTTTTAACTCCAAAATGCTTGTGTTTAGAAAGTTCATGTAAAATATCCGAAGCAGGTGTAATGGGATATGAGCCTAAAAATAACTCAAGCCCCGCCCTTTGAGCTGCAAAAATAAAGCCCCAAGCTAAAGCAGTATTACCTGATATCTGCCGATAAACACCTTTTTCAATTTCTGCCGAAGCAACCGAATACGTATTGGCCTGGGCATGTATCGTTTCAGCATAATGAAAACCGGCCTTTAAGGCCATTGTATTAGCTGATTGCAAAAGTTCGTTTTGAGCAAACTTTTCTTTGATCCATTCCAATGTGGGATCTAAGCTACGTGAATACATAAAATAAGTCATTCCTAAGGCATAAAAATTTTTACACCTGGCCTTTGACTTTCCATCTAATTCAATATCTTTTAACGCTTCTTTCGTCTGAGTAGTAATTTTGGCCTTAATAACTTTATGATCTTCTTCGAGCCCTTCTAAAGGATTCGCTTCATAACCTGCTTTTTTAAAACCTAACTCATTAAAGGCATCTTCATTAATAATAAGAGTTCCACCCTTTTTGACATCTAAAAGATTGGCCTTTAGAGCAGCAGGATTCATTGCCACTAAAACATCCGGTTCATCTCCTGGAGTATGAATCTGAATCGAGCCAAAATGAACCTGAAAACCTGAAACTCCAGCAACTGTACCTTGCGGGGCCCGTATTTCAGCGGGAAAATCGGGAAATGTTGCAAGATCATTACCCATCTGAGCTGATGTATTTGAAAACTGACTCCCAGTCAGTTGCATCCCATCCCCTGAATCTCCAGAAAATCTTATAACAACTTGATCAATATCTTTCATAGCTATGCCTAACCTTATAATTTTGTAAGAATATTAGCACTTCAAAAAGATACTGTATAGAATAGACTCTTTATTTTACTAGAGATCGGCTTGCAATTGTTTTAGATATTCTTCAAACACAGGTAAAATTTCTTTAATAGGTTCAAGCTCAGTTTTACGGGCGTGCTTTTGAATATACTTAGTAATTTCTTCCAAACGATAACATTTATAACTCGCAGCAACACCAATTTGCTTATGACAGAAATCTCTAATCCCTTCTATATCCTCGCTCGCCACAGCAGTCTTAAGTTTCTCTAAGGCCAGAAAACGATGTTTCACAAATACCTGCATATAGGTCTTAATATTCGGATGTAAACTGTGATGCTCATCTTTTGTCGTAAAATGAAAAACCATATAATTCTCTAGTCCTCTTGATAAAACTTTCGAGCGTAATCGATTTTTTGTAATTGCCTACGGATTATTTTCTCAGCTAAATCCATAGAAATCTTCTTAACTTCTCCTAAATCAAAGGCTTGATCCGTTTGAGCTTGATCGATATCAACTTGATATAAGATTTGTAAAAGTCTTTCCACATCAGTCTGAATAAGACGCTCGATCTTAGCTGCCAAAAGAATTTGCAACCTTTTAAAAAATTCACTTTCAGTATCCAACTGGGAAAGATTCTCAGTCAATCCAAACTTATGGGATAAAATACGGACAAGCTCTTTATCTCTACTCATGGGGTTGACTCATGTGAACTGTAACTTGATTAAATGGAATAATAATATCGTGCTCATTACAAACCTGAACAAACTCAGCTTGAATACTACGAGTAAGTCTTAGTTTGAGCGCAGCAATTTCTCCTGAGCATTTCATAAAAAAGCGTAAATCCAGCGAACTTGATCCAGCTTGTAAAAACTCAATCTCAAAATCAGAAACTTTACCTTGTATCTCAGGATGTTTTTGAAAAAGATCACGTTTTAGTCTTTCTCTAAAATAGGGAATAACTTTTTCAAAAAGAATCTTTTGATGGACATAATCGACACCAAAAACAAAATCAATAGCAAAACCTTTAGAATGATTTTTAGGAGAAAGTTGATAAAAATTTGTGGCGGTATAATACTTTTTCTCACCACCCAGCATTTCTAGGATAACTTGTTCCGGTGATTGAAAAATAACTTTTCCAAAATAATTTTCGACTTCTACCCAATCATTTTTCTGAGTAGGAAACCAAGGTTCATGGTCTTCATTTCTTCTGGAATGAGCTGTAAGTAATTCTTTAGTATTTATACGTAGACTTGCTCCACTTAAATAAGGATTTACTAATTTACAATGATACCCCAAACTCTCTATTTGCCAGGGGAGTCCATTAAACATCACTCTCTCTCCCTCTCTGACTGAACCTAAATTTAAAATAATTTTACTTTGCTCCATAAACATTGGAAGATGTTGCTTAGAACTCCAAACCAAAGCAGCAAAAACAATTAAAATGATTGTAACTAAGACCCAATCATTTAAAACATACAATGTCAGAATGGACATAAAAAAAGCAATTAAAGTCGAACACACATTGTAAATAACCTTTGTGGGTCGAATAATCCAATTATACATGTCTTTAGATTCTGAGCGACTGACCTTGTATAAAACAAGATCAATAAAACGAGCTTGCCCAATCTTAAAGGCCCAAAAAAAAGCGAGAAAAACAATTAAGGCCAAAATTAAGTTTTTTCCTTTCGTTTTAATAAAATCAAAAATAATAGTGGAAAAAGTTGAAACAATAGATTCTTCATTTTCTTCTATTTTTAAGATTTTAAACTGTAAATCTTCGCGCTTAACTTTTAATTCATTGATGAGTTTTTCAGTGGTTTTAATGGCCTCTCGTACTTTCCAACGCAAAGGAGATTTTTTATTTTCATCTAAAAAAAGCTCCAGTCTGGCCTTCGCTTTAATTGAATCTGCATATTGAACTTGCAGCTTCTCCATCATTTCATTATATTCTTGAACTTGCCGTGGTTTTTCTGATATTTTTTTAAAAGTATTTAAAGCCGGATCTAAAATCTGTTTAATATCTTCAGCGAAAGTCGTTTTGCTTTTTTTAAGCTGTACTGAATTTAAGTTAATATTAGTTATGGTTTCAATGAATAAATAGCGAGTTTTTTCGTATTCAGTTTTAAGGTTTTCTAGTTTAGATTCAGTTTGAATACGTGTGACCATATCCAAGTCTTGTTTTAATTCTTTTTTAAGCCCTCCCATTTCATTATTCAACTTTACTAACTCTCGCCTTAACCGACGAAGCCGATCAAGCTTTATAGTTTCAAAGTCATCTTGAGAGTATTCTTCAACTGGTTTATTATCATTTACTGCCTGTTTTTGGGCAAATACAAAACTACTATTTAAAATAAGGATTAAACTTAAAAATATATTCTTCATAGTGTCATTGTAGCCATAAGCATTTAAAAAGTTAAATAATATTCGAGAAATCTTTTAGGATATTTAGGGCCTTGCAACTGAGATAAATTTTGAGAACATAAACAAAAAGGAAAAATATGATTAATACAAAAGATCTTGTCGACTACCTCAATAAATTGCTCAATATCTATGACTACCAAGATTATGGCCCTAATGGCCTCCAAATTCAGGGAAAAAGTGAAATTAAAAAAATTGCTTTTGCAGTCTCTGCCACTAAGGACTCTATTGCTAAAGCAGTAGAAATTAAAGCAGATATGCTTATTGTTCATCATGGTTTATTTTGGAAATTTCACGGGCCGAGGGCCATAAAAGGTTCTTTTTATCGCCGAGTCGCCCCTTTGATTAAACACGATATAAATCTTCTAGGTTATCATCTCCCTCTAGACGGCCATATGGAATATGGGAACGCTGCTAGTTTGGCCAAAAAAATAGGCTTAACCAGCCTTTTACCTTTTGGGGATCACAAAGGAATGCCCACCGGTGTGAAAGGAAAGTTTTCTCAAGGTGTTTCTCCCAAAGAACTTATTAAAAGGTTATCAGAAGTACTTGAACACCCCATCATGCACAGTGCTCCCAACGATGAGATTATAAAGTCGATGGGTATCATTACAGGTGGGGCCAATTCTGATTGGCGACTTTGTCTAAGTGAAAACCTTGATTCCTATCTTACTGGAGAAATGAGTGAACACGACTGGAATGAAGCCCAAGAAGACAATATTCATTACTTTGCTGGTGGTCATCATGCCACGGAAAAATTTGGTGTCCAAGAACTTATGAAACACCTACATGAAAAATACACAGATAATGAGTTAGAATATTTTTATATTCCCAGCCAAAATCCCGCTTAAAAAAAAGCCCCAGTTTCCTGGGGCGATGCAATTATTTAAGATAACCTCTTTTTTCTTGGTCTCTTTCAATAGAGCGAAATAAGGCACCAAAATTTCCCTCTCCAAAAGCAAGATGATTCTTTCTTTGAATAATTTCAAAAAAGATTGGCCCGATAATATTTTTAGTAAAAATCTGTAAAAGATATCCCTCTTTATCACCATCAATAAGAATCTGTAAGTCTTGTAATTTTTTATGATCCTCAGTCACGTTGGGAACACGATCAAAAACTTCAGCGTAATACTCATCATCAATATCAAGTGTTTCTACTTGGGTTTTGTTTAAGCTTGAAATCGATTTAATAATATCAGATGTATGAAGGGCAATATGTTGAACACCTGGACCTTTATACTCTTCAAGGTATTCATTAATTTGTGACTTTGCCTCAGTTCCTTCATTAATAGGAATGCAAAAACTTCCATCAGGAGATCTTAAGGCATAAGAAGTTAACCCCGTTTTTGCCCCTCTAATATCAAAGTATCTAACTTCATAAAAACCAAAAACATCTTTATAAAAGTCAGACCATTTCTGCATCGTTCCTTGTTCTACATTATTCGTTAAATGATCAATAAACTCAAAACCAAGATCATCTACAAGATCAGGATTATCTAATTTCTCAAACCCCATACTTTCATAGAGCTCACCTGAGTTATAATTATCAATAAAATAAATATTTGAATCTCCAATCCCTAAGATAGTAGGAATTTCTTGATCATTTCGCGTATAATCCTGACGTTCAGAAGCACTGGCCCCTCTTTCTACTGCTTTTTCAAGAGCAAACTTTGCATCCTTTACTCTCCACCCCATCGAACTAACACAAGGCCCGTGTTTTTCGTAAAAGTCTGTACCAAAAGAAGTTGCTTCATAATTAAGCAAAAAAGTAATTTGATTTTGACGATAAAGATCAATTTTCTTTTCTTTATGTCTCATGATTCGAGAAAAACCAAAGGCCAAAAATAATTCATGCAAAGCCTCTGGCTTAGCCGAACTAAATTCTGTGAACTCGATTCCTTCTAAATTTAAATGATTTGTTACTTCCATAATCACATCCTTATTTTAATATGAGAAAATATTGTTCTCCCAATCCGTATACATGGTTTGCTGCTAATTCAGCATCTTTTCCATAGCCAAAATATAAATCACAACGTGCATTTCCCTTAATCGCGCCCCCCGTATCTTGATTAAGAAAAAAACGACTAAAGGCAACTTTCGAAACTTGTCTATTATTTCGAATGACAGGTTTTTTTCCTTTAATAAAATTAATCACACCATACTCTTTCATTCTCCGATAATCAGTAGCTAATGAACGATTTTGTGTTAAAGGAATATTTTGAACACCTAAAGGCTCTGATTCAGTGATTTTAAAATAAATATAGCTAGGACAAGAGCGTAATATTCTTCTTTGATCTTGAGGGTTATTTTCAAAATAGTGTCTTTGTTTAGCAATACTGGCCGCGCCTTTTTTTAACATTCCTTGCGCAAGCATATATTTATACAACATTTGAAATCTTTGCTTATTACTTGCTGCATAGCTAAGATAAACGGTTTTCAAAGATCCATCTGCCATCCTAACCTTAGCACGTCCTCCCCCTTCGACATGTAAAAGCCAAATATCGTATAAAGACTCCTTAACATATAAAAGTTCTAAACCCTTATTGGCCAAAACCCCCTCAAAGTTAATTTCATCACTGGTTGATTGACGAAGTTTTAGTGATTGAGGAAGCCCATAAATAGGATTTTTATAAACAGCGTCTTTTTGAAATGAAGCTGAAAAGTCAGGAGAATAATATGCAGTAAAAAAACTTTGGGTTGTCTGAAAGCCTTGCTCCCATTTTTCAGGTAAAGGTTGATACACCTCAAAAGCTTGATTCATTTTTTGATTAAACTTTCTCAAACAAAACTTTTTTTGATAAAAGTTTTTACAATCAAGCGCTTCAATAACATATTTTTCAAATTCAACTAAAGAGTCGTAAAGATGATGTCTCGTTATAGAACGACCTGCAAAGTTTAAAGCTTCATTTAGGTCTATACGTCCAAAATGTTCCTTCTGTCTTTTTATGGCCAATAACATATTTTCAAAAAATAAATCATCACTAAATTCAATAGATGAAAAAACTCGTTGCATCGGCACAGTTTTCTTAGCAAAAGAGTTGCTTGCTAAACCAAAAAAGAACATAAATACAAAAATAAAATACTTCATCTTAACCCTAAAACAAGAAAAAAGAAACGTCGCACAAAAACATTTTTTAAAGATGATTTACCTTAGTGAACTCTGATATTTATGTCAAGATCGAGGGGTTAAGTCCTATGATAAGTCTTCTTAACCGCCCGACTACGGTGGGGATAGAAGAGAAAACTCAAACTCACAGACAGAAGCTATTATGATGTAACTATTCTAAATTTCTAGATGTCTGAACAGAAAAGCTTATTTCAAATTTTTAATTAAGGATATCCCTTTTAAAAAGCACTCCAGAGGTTCGTTACTAAGTTTGAGTTTTCTCTATCATCAATTTAATAAGGCGATTAATAAGTCTTCTACAAGCTTTTTCCCATAAAAAGCAAGGGAACGTCTTTGTAAGTTTTTTCCACTGTAAATGTATAACCGTTTTTTAAATAAAAATGATTATTTCTTGCGCCAGGCGAAGTCACTAAATGAACTCCTTTAAGCTTTTTTTCCCGTAAATAGGCCTCAAAATAACCCAAAAGATAGCTTCCAAAGCCTTTGCCTGTACACTCTTGGTCCAAATTTATATGTAAATGTGCAGGATAATCCTCATAATAGTCTTTAAAGGCATGTAAATGCCCTAAAAGTTCAAACAATTTTTTTTCCTTAAGTATACGAGGAACACCACAAATATAGCCTATTGGCCGTGGATCACAAAGCACAAAAAATAATTCTGGGTGATAAATTTTATAATAATCAAGATATTTATACTGAAAACGTTCTCGTTTTTTTTGAGATGAAAAATGAGTTCTAGCAGAAGATTCAAAAAATATCTCATTGACTCTATCAATCTCCTGATCCGAAATATCTAAAAAACTTTTAACTTCCAAAATAAAACTCAATTTTTTTATAAACTTGATAGCTACTTCTGTATTGTGGTTCGACCTCATCAAGTTCAATTTTTTGTTGCATCATTTGCCTAAACTCTTCATAAGTTATATCTAACATATCTAATTGGTAGAGGTAATTAAAATAAAGTGGTGGTATTTTTTCAAGCTGTTTAATAGTCTGAACGCAAGAAAACTCTAAGTCATATTGAATAAAATCATCTAACTGCATTTTGGCCAATTTATAAAAACTCAAAGGAAAGAAAACTTTTTTCGGTTTCATTGAAAAATCAAACAAATCAAAAATTTTTTGCTGAGTTTTTGCAGAAAGAAATAATAAAGAAGATAGATGTGTCTTTAAGTCCGTCTCAAAAATTTCATTTTCAAACAAAAATGTTTTAAATTTTTTATCAATATTCTCTTCTAACTGTTCGAATAAGTTGTAAACAAAACAAACCGGTCGTTGAGACTTCATTGCCTCTTGGCGTAAATAATGAGAAGAAAAATCATCAAGTGATAGTTTTTTAAAATAGACTAAAATCTCTTCACTTAAAGAAAAACCTAGTTTCATCTGAAACCTTATAGCTCTTAAGAACCTAACTGGATCACGATAAAAGCTATCAGAACATGCTCTTAATAATTTTTTTTCTAAGTCTTTTTTTCCCTCTAAAGGATCATGAAAACTCCAATGCCCATTAAATTCAAACATCATCGCATTAATCGTAAAATCTCTGCGATAAAAAGCTTCGGTATAATCAGTATCATTAAAAAATTGAGCGCTAAAATTTGAATGGGAAAATTCACTCCTATAGCTTTCCTTCCTTGGCATAGAAAGCTCACATTCAAACTCTGAATGCTTTACTCGAATCACATGATAAGGGAGATATTCAACTTTATACTCTATAGGTAAACTTAGTGATAAAAAAAAGTCTTCAAAATGTGCTACAGGGGCCACTGATCTAAGTTCACAATCATAATCATAACTGGCCTTTTTTGCTAAAAAAAAGTCCCTAACTGTTCCCCCTACAATGCCGATTTTAAAACCTTGCAAATGAAGTTTCTCAATTAATTGTATAAACTCAGGATGGAGATAAGCTTCAAAGTCCGTCTTCATACTTTAAGATTATTGACTTCTTTATGTAAAAAATTAAAAAGAGTACTTACTTTTAAACTATCTTTGACTTCACTATGGTAAATAAAGTCAAAATCAGAGTTATTATAAGTAAAGTCCTCACCAAAAGTTTTAACTTTATCTTTAAAAAAAGAACGATCTAAAACATGAGTGGGAATAACAGCAATACCCAAACCTTGATTAACCGCTTGAAGCATTTGCCCGAAAGCATTAATGACTAACCTAGGACTAATATTTCGGGGAATATTGCCAAACTTGAACTTACACCATTGATAAAATAAAGGATCTTTTTCTTCAAAGAAAATCACAGGATATTCAGATAATTTTTTTAAACTTATATTTGTATCAATAGACGCATATTCTTTAGTATTAGGAACAACCAGTGTGGCCATTTCACTGTGTAAAAGTTTTGCTTCACAATGATTAGGAGTCAATTTTTTTGGAAGAATTAAACAATCGTACTCTCGAGCTTCAAAACCAGTAATCAAACGATCTGGATAGTCCATGCCTACTTTAATAGAAAGCTCAGGAAAATGCGAGCTAAACTCTACCATTCTTTGAGCTATCCATGACTTTCCGACCCCAAAAAGAGTTCCTAAACTTAAAGTCCCAAGGATTCGATTATGATCTTGTTGAATTTCTGAAATAACATCATCAAAGCGTTTAAAATAATTTTTGCCTAATTTGGCCAATTTAATACCGCCGGGAGTTAAAACAAGTTTTTTTCCTTGTCTGGTGACAATATTAAACCCTACCTTAGCCTCTAAGTTCTTAATATGTTGAGAAACAGCGGATTGAGTAATATTGAGATTTTCAGCGGCTTGAGAAAGGCTTTCGGCCTGAGTTAAGGCTACTAAAACTTGAATTTGGCTATTTTCTATCATAAAAGTCCTTTGACACAATTAATCATACTCTTAGCTAGATGTCTACTTAATATTAGTAAAACTTATAGAATTACTCTGTTTGGTGACTCGGTTTATAAAGTATTCAAACTGACCTACCAAATTGATGATAGAGAAAACTCAAACTAAGTAACGAACCTCCGTCGTGTTTTTAAAAAGGGGCTCCATTGAGGCGCTAGTGAGCAATTATGTTGGAAGTAAATAATTTTTCTATTTTGGGTTCTTTTCAAGAAAACTCATCAGATGAAACAGATATAATGAGTGATGCCTATTTTTATCAAATGCATAATATTAAAGGCTTAATTGAGCAATGTCAGCTCTCAAAGTAACATGATGGCCAAAAAATTATCAATCAATACTTTGATCTGCTTAAGCAACAAAAGCTTTATCAAGTCGTGACTCTTGTCAATGGAATATTTGACTCTGTCCTCTTAGACTCTGAACTTATATCTTATCGTAACGATTTATGCTTTAACGATGGAACTTATTATAATCAAAAAGCCTATCAGGCCACCCGTGCACTAAGTCCACAGGCTGACAATATCATCACCCATGACGAGCTCTCTGAGCTTTTTAATATTGCTAAAAATATGGAACTGCCATGGGCGTATAAACAAGATGGCTGTTATGCCAGGGCCCATTTAATGGCGGCTAAATTCAAAGAACTTGGCCATGATTTTGATAAAGCTTGGATTAATGGAGATCTCAGTATTCAAGACGATCAACAACAGATTAGATGGCGTTACCATGTTGCCCCTGCTATTTATGCTTACAACGAACAAGGTGAAGTCAAACGTTATGTTATTGATCCATCGATGGCAGACCAACCTCTTACAGCACAGCAATGGGCCCAAAGAATGACACGATCATCTCAAAGTGAAATTAATGAAAGGTCTTTTCCTTTCCCTAAAAACTCACAAAGATATGCGCGAGCTTCACTGGCCTATTCAGATGCCGAAGTTTACTATCCTGATGCCAGTGCTTCTAAAGCAACACAAGAGCAAAAATTAAAAATGGCCAAAGATATTTTGAATATGTTCCAAGGATACTTAGATGAAATGGATTAGATACTCTCTCTTTTTAATATTTATGATAAGCGCTTCTGTGGCCCATTCTATCGAAGTCGATGAAAAGTTACAGACAGAAAAGATCGTCTATAAGCCTAGTCATGACATCTATCACTCTTTTTTAAATACCGTGCGGGAGTTTATCACAGCTCTAAAAAACATCTTCCTTGTCTTAAAAAGTCATTAGAGAGTCAAAAAGAAGTTTTAATCAGTTTTAATCCTAAAAGTCTTGTTATTTCTCAATGTCAAATTGAATAAAAAAAAGCCTAGTCAGATGACTAGGCTTTTTATCTTTAAAAGAAAAAATCTAAATTATAATCTTATTCTTCGTTAGCAAGTTTCTCTTTTCTTGCTGCGATAACTTCAGCTTGAATATTTGCCGGACATTCTTTATATTCAGCAAACTCCATTGAATAAGTTGCTTTACCCGCAGTTCCTGATCTTAAGTCAGTCATGTATCCAAACATTTCAGCTAAAGGAACCTGAGCATTAACAATAGTTTCTCCACCATCAGTTGTTTCAGAACCTTGGATAAGACCTCTTCTGGAAGAAAGGTCACCAATAACAAAACCTTGGAACTCATCCGGTGTCTCAACTTGAACTTGCATATAAGGCTCAAGTAAAACAGCATCTGCCTTAGAAATACCTTGTCTCATAGCTTGTCTAGAAGCAATTCTAAAGGCCATATCAGAAGAGTCAACATCGTGGTATTTACCATCATTTAAATCAACTTCAACATCAATTAATGGGAAAGCCGCAAGAGGACCTTTGTCCATAACATCTTGGAAACCTTTTTCACAAGCACCAATAAACTCAGAAGGGATAGATCCACCTTTAATATTATTATTAAATTTAAAGTTATCATCTTCTCTTTCTTTTTTATCTGCTGTAAGAGGTCTAATCACACCAACAACTTGACCAAACTGACCAGAACCACCAGTTTGCTTCTTATGAGTGTAGTCATAAGCTGCTTCTTGTCTAATTGTTTCTCTATAATTAACTTGAGGAGCACCAACTTCTACTTCTGCTTTATACTCTCTTTTAAGTCTTTCAACATAAATTTCAAGATGAAGTTCACCCATACCAGCAATTCTTGTCTCTCCTGATTCTTCATCAGTAAAAACATGGAAAGTCGGATCTTCTTTTCTAAATCTAGCAAGACCTTTAGACATTTTAGCTTGCTGATCTTTATCTTTAGCTTTGATAGAAAGCTCAATAACTGGAATTGGCACGTGCATTCCTTCACAAGAGATATCTAACATAGAGTCATCTTTTACAAATGTATCACCAGAAGCACAGTCAATACCAACCATCGCAATAATATCACCAGCACCCGCTGAATCAATATTTTCTCTATCGTTAGAATTCATTCGTACCATTCGTCCAACACGAACTTTTTTCTTTTCACGAGTGTTATAAACTGTATCACCTTTATTTAAAACACCTTGATAGATTCTGGTATAAGTCAGTTGTCCAAATTGCTCATCCGTAATTTTAAATGCCATGGCCACAAGTGGCTTTTCAAAGTCTGGCTCAAGCTCAAACTTCTCTGTTCCTTCTTTTGTTTCTTTAATCGCCACTGGTTTAGCACAAGAAAGTGGAGAAGGTAAATATCTTGCAACAGCGTTAAGTAATGCCTGCACACCTTTATTCTTAAAAGCAGAACCCATATAAACAGGAGTTAATTCTAATGAGTTCACACCATTTCTGATACATCTATGAAGTTCTTCTTCAGAAGGCTCCTCACCTTCCAAGTATTTTTCCATAACTTCATCATCAAAAGCACAAACTTCATCAAGCATTATAGCTCTTTTTTCTTCCATAAGATCAACGAGCTCAGCTGGACATTCTTCAATTCTAACTTTTTCCCCATTATCACCATCAAAATACATGGCCTGTTTTGTAATAAGGTCAACAATACCCGCAAAGTTTTCTTCTGCACCAATTGGTATTTGCATCAAAACGGCATTGTGATTTAATTTATCTCTTAATTCACTTGCCCCTTTTTCTGCTCCAGCACCCATTCTGTCCATTTTATTAAGGAAAGCTAGTCTTGGAACATTATATCTTTTCATTTGTCTATCAACTGTAATCGACTGCGCCTGAACACCTGAAACAGAACATAAAACCAGAATCGCTCCATCAAGAACTCTTAGTGATCTTTCAACCTCAACTGTAAAGTCAACGTGGCCCGGAGTATCAATAATATTAATCTTAATTGACTTTCCATCACCTTCAGCAAAAGTGATTCCTTTCTTATCAAATCCCTGCCAATGAACAGTTGTCGCAGCAGAAGTAATAGTAATCCCTTTTTCTTTTTCAAGTTCCATATGATCCATTTTCGCGCCGTCACCGCCACCACGAACATCTTCAATTTTGTGGATCATATCACAGTAGAAAAGAATTCTTTCTGTAAGGGTCGTTTTTCCCGAGTCAATATGGGCTGAAATCCCGATATTTCTCGTTTTAGGTAAGTGTTTCATTTTAACTCCAACGATTCTAATATCTAGTTTAAACTATGATTATTTTTATGCTGAATATTAGGGAAAAAAATCATAAGAGTCAATTTTTTGTTGCAAAATATTAAGGATTTATATTATAAACAATCAATGGCACAAAGAGATCTTACAAAAGAAGTTATGTACGAAGGTGTAAAAACTTTAGTTGAAGCTGAAGCTGATCATATTCACCTTCCCCAACAAAAACTCTATACCCTATTTTCACTGGCATTTAACTACTTATTGTTTATGTCGAGTAAAAAACCGGGTCACTACATCATAAGAGTAGAAGACAGCTATCTACTTGAAAAGTTGATGAGAAAATCTAAAGATCAAACCTCACGCAAGTTTTTACAAAAACTTTCTTTGCCCCGGAAGTTTAAATACGGCAATGCCATTTTTCATCTAGATTTTTTTAATTTATCAACTTGGGCCAACACAAATGAAATTCCCAAAGAAAAAATCCAAGCGGCTCTCATTGTCAAAAATGCTCACAAATCTCCAATCGGTCATGACTTTAGTGATATAGAAGACGAAGCAGTATTAGAAACCCTCAAAAGTCTTCCCGCCAATTATTATTTAAGCTCCTTGCAAGAGTTTGTCCCTAAAACAATTGCTATTGCTTTTGAGGAAGAATTTGATAAATCTCAAAAAATCAAATTTCCCTTTATTAAAGAAGATGATTCTCAAAAAACAGTTAAAGGCGTAAGTATTGCTTCAGACATTAATATAGACGAAATTTAAGCTGCTTTTTTATTTAAAAAGCCTTCTAATGTTTCATAGAGCTCATTGTCTCGCCATGGCTTATTAAGGTGACGATATTTTTTATTAGATTGAAAATCCTCTAATTCTAAAATATCTTGATCACCATCTCCACTTAGTAAAATAAAAGGTAAATCTTTGTATTTACGATTAAAATTATAGACATCAGATCCCTTAGAGTGAGGCATATTCATATCACAGACAATCAAACAAAGATCATTATATTGTTTAAGATATTCGATGCCTTCACGCCCGTCGCTGGCCTGAATAATTTCAACTTCAAACTCAATTTCCAGCAGAATTTGTAAAACATCGCGAATATCTTGTTCATCATCACAAATAAGAACTTTTTTCATAAGAACAGAATAGATGACTCAACTCAGCATTCAAAGCATTTTTTCTTTAGTTAAATTTAAGTGATTGAAAACACAATCAAGATCATTCATTTTTTCAAAATAAAGGCCACAACTAGGTGCAATTAAACAAGTGTCATTTAATTTCTCTCTAAAACCGCCATCAATTACTGACACTAAGTCGTAACCCTTTGAAATACCAATTGCTCCAATAGCTTTAAACTGTCTTAATTCATGAATCGAATATAAAGAATAGTCCACATGAAGATAACAAGTCTGATTAAGTAGATTATAAGTAAAAGGAGTAAGCTTAGAGCAAGTATGGATACCTATTTTAACACCTTGAATACTAAAATGATTATAATAGCTTTTTAAGTATAAAATTTGATTTTTTGAAGCCGTTGCCAAAGAAGGTTCATCAAACATAAAAAATCCAAGCCCCTCACGAGCAAGTCTTTGTATTATCTCCTCATAAATTGGAAATAAATAACTGCAAAAATTTTTAAAGGAAAGCTCATTTGCCTCTAATATTTGAAATAGAGTATAAGGGCCAATCAATTGATATTTAAATAAAGGTTTTTTTTCTTTTTCTATATGCTTTAGAAATTCTTCTAAAAAAGGAGGATTAAACTTTTTTGTTTCTTGCCAAAAGTTTTTCTTTAAAATTAAAGCACCGAATTGATTAAAATGCTTTTCTTCAATAAGATCAAGACCACAACATAAATCATTTCCCATAAAATGCTCTTTACCCAAAGCAGGTAAAGAAAACAAAACCGGGATATCAAATTTCATTGTATAATCAAATGCAGCCCTAAGTGATCTAAAAGGTAAAGAGCCTATATGAGTTGTAAAGACTGAGTTCATAAATGAGAGTTTATGCTTTTTAGCCGCTCTAAAATAACATCAGCTTGTTTTAAATTTCCTGGACCTAGAGAGAGACGAACGGTTTTGTCTGCATAATCAGTATACCCCATGGCGTGTAAAACAAAACTTGGTTCTTTTGTTCCAGAGGCACAAGCAGAGCCAATACTAATATCTAAACCGGCCATATCAAAATGTACCAATAAAACGTCAGACTTTAAGGTTTTATGCATAAGACAAAGAGTATTATAAGAACTATTTTCGATGATCATAATTTGTGAGTTAGTTTTTAACTCATCGATTATTTTGTCTTTAAGTTCCTTCACTAAAGTAAGTTCACGGCTATCCATTTGTTCTAAGGCCAATTTCATCGATAAAATACCTGTCGTATTCATAGTTCCAGAGCGAATAGAATTCTGTTGACCTCCCCCTAGGATGAGAGGTTTCACGCAAATGCTTTTTTTCACAAAGCTCAATCCACAGCCTTTTAAAGCGCCAAACTTATGCCCAGAAAAAGTATAGGCATCTGCCGTATTGGCCAATTGTTGAAAGTTCTTAAACTTTCCAACTATTTGCGCTGCATCGACATGGACTTTAATTGCGCCCAATTTTTTAATTTCTTGGATAAGACCTAGATCTAAAATAAGACCAGTCTCATTATTCATATAAGTAAAATTGAACCAAATATCTCCAGAGACTGAGATTTCTTTTAAGGCATTAGCTAATGATTCTAAGCTAAACTGACCTGCGTGATTAACTGGTAAAGCAATCGTTTTAACTCCTCTTTTATTGAGGTGCTCAGCAATGGCATGTAAAACAGCATGATCAGTCGTTAAATATATCAAGGCATCTTCTTTAGATAAATTTAAAAGGGTATTAATTCCCTCTGATGCACCCGAATGATAAAATAAATTAAATTCTTTTTGTGAAAGGCCAAAATAATCAAAAAAAAAGTCAGTTGCCTCTTTAATTTTCCTGGCCACTTTTTTTCCAGCTAAATGCTGAGATGATGGATTAGCATTAAAAAAATCCCCATCAGCAAGAAAATTTTTGATATTTTCTGCTAATGGGGATGTTGAATTATAATCTAAAAATATGCGATTTATTTTATCCATGCTCTTCTTATACATAAATTATAAGAAAAAAACACGGAACAATTACCACTTTTCCAATAATTACTTATTGGTTCATTTCACCTAGCGATGGTCTAATGACTGAAGCAGTTTCATTATTAGCCGTTTCGACAGTATTTGTTCCGCCATTAGCAGCATTGTTAATTGTTTCAATATTAGTCGCAGAGTTATTCATTGCTGATGTGTTCATTTCTCTAGACTTTCTAGATAAGTCACCCAGTGTTGTTGTTGTAAGGTATTCTTGCATTAAAATACCAAGGTTTTCAAAAAAACCTCTAGTTAATTGAAACTCTACCGTATCAATTTTTGTAGTCTCACCCTCATTGGCCTTAACCTCTACTCCTGAACTAGGTAGTCCTGAAATATCTTTGGCAGGGTTAATATTTTCACCTACACACTCAAGAATATCCTTTACAGAAATCTCATCCATGCTTCTAGCTAAAACGTATCCACCACCTGGTCCTCTAACCGACTTAACAACTCTTCCAGTTCTTAACTTTCTAAAAAGTTGCTCTAAATAGTGAAGCGAAATTGCTTGTCTTGATGAAATTTCTTGAAGTCTTACTGGGTTTCCACTTGAGTGAAATGTAAGGTCAAGCATTGCTCTAACAGCGTAACGGCCTTTTGATGTTAATCTCATTTGTCATCCTCCATAATCTAATTAAACAAGTTGTATTTGTTGTACACTTGGGAAATTTCCTTCCTTTGATCCCATGAGATATCTGACGTAATCAGTTCGTCAAGTTTATCTCTAATAAAGTATGACCTGTTTTAGTTGTTGACGTCAACTGTTTATTACTAAAGATTCCTTAAAAACTTCTTACATCAAATAACTAAGCTAAACTACTAAAATTAAAGGGTTTTATATATAAGGCTAAACTCCAAGATACAGTGCACAACAGGGAAAGATATACCTAGATACTCAGATATAAGCTTCTTAGACCTCTAAAATTTCAAACAAAGTAAAATTACGAGACTCAATTTCTTCAGATTCTTTGAGTTCATTTAAAGAAATTTCTAAAAGATAAAGAGAAAAATCCTCTGGCAGTTCTTTATCAATACTTTGTAATAAGGACTTTCCCCACTCCACTAAAAAATAGTTTTTATCTTCCAAATACAAAGGAAGTTCTAAATGAATGATTTCTTCACGGGTTTTAAGCCGGTAAAAATCACCATGCAAAACATCTTTAGTATCAGATAGTAAAGAATAACTAGGTGAAAACGTTTCATCATTATCTATAAATATTTTAGAAAAAGTCGTTTTACCTGCTCCTAAAGGTCCCTCTAAAAGAATCATGGCCGGAGGCTCAACCAGCTCTTTTAACTCATAAGCAATATAGCCTAAGTCGGCCTCATACACTTTTTTCCAAGCACGAATTTCTTTTTCTCGCATCTGCGTAAACCTTTTGTTAGAGAGGTTTTTTAATCACTTCATCAATATCTGCATCTAAAGCACTAAAAGCTTTAGGTAGAGAATTAATTAATGAGACGGCAGACATTCCTCTTACACCATCATTTGCTGCTGCATACTTACCGGCCAATGAATGCAAGTAAATACCTACTGCCACTGTTCTATTGAAAGCATCATAACGTTGAATTAAAGGAGCTTTATCTTTCACATGGGGATCCTGTCCTAAAAGTCCACCTAAAATACCTGCTAGAACATCTCCTGCTCCACCTGTGGCCATTCCATCATTAGGTGAATAATTAAAATAAACACTCCCATCGGTACAGCCTAAAAATGTACAGGGACCTTTTAAAACCACAGTGCAGTTGATTTGCTCCACTAAATCTTTAAGGCTATCAACCGGTCGCCGCAAGAGTTCCTCATAACTAATACCAGTAAACTTGGCAAACTCTCCAAAGTGTGGAGTTAAAATGGTAGGAGCATTTCTTACTGTAAAAACTTTTTTATCTTCATTGAGTTTAAGAACATGAATTGCATCTGCATCGATAATCACTGGCCCATCAAAATTATTAAGAACTTCTAACACCAGTCTTCTTGCACGGCTAGATCTGGCCAAGCCTGGGCCAATAACTATTGAAGAATACTTATTCAAATCTTTTATCAAGCGATCCCATTTATTGACTTCTAATGGAATATAACCTGTCATAATTTCCGGAATAAGTCTGGAAATCATTTCTTGATACTGTGGCTCCCAAGTGGCCGCTGTCACTAAACCTGAACCAACCCGCAATGAAGCTTGTGCAGCAAGTGAGGCCGCACCAGTAAGGCCATGGGAACCACCAATAACCAAAGAATGGCCAAAAACTTTTTTATCTCCAAATTTATCTCGATGATTAACTAAGTCGATCATATGCTCAGGTCTTAGTAAAAACTTATCGCCTTTTGTGGCTAAAGAGTTTGGAAAACCTACATCTAAAACAAAGAGCTCTCCCGTGTAGCGGGCTCCATCTGCAACATAATGACCAAGCTTTGAAAAACCAACAGCTAAAGTCATATCTGCTCTAAAAGCATTCCCTTGAATAAAGCCAGTATCCCCCTCTACTCCCGAAGGAATATCAACTGAGATAATATATTCCGTATGTCCGTTAATATAATCAATAACCTCATACATAAAATTACTTAAAGGAAGTTGAACACCAGTGCCAAACAAACAATCAACAACTAAGCTTGGTTGAACTTGTTCAAAATAACTAGATAATTGAAAAGCACTATCAATATAATTAACAGCAACACCATAAGCCTTGGCCATTTTCAATTGAGCTGTTAAAGCTTCTTTACATTCTCCTTCACTGAAAAGAATAAAAACGCGACACTTAAGCCCATAGTTAGCTAGATGTCTTGCGATGGCCACACCATCTGAAGCATTATTGCCTTTTCCTGCTAAAAAGATAACTTCACTTTGTAAGAGATGTTCATCAACTGTATTGAGGATAGTTTTAGCCCCTTGAACTCCAACATTTTCAATAATGATCTCTTCTGTTAAAAAATATTCATCTTTAGTAATCTTTTCAATTTCTACCATTTCTTGGTTTGAAACAATTCTCATTTTTAACCTTTTTCTAAAATGCTATTTAAACGCTTCACTACGCTTTTAAGTCCCTCAAATACACTCTGACTTATAATCCAATGTCCAATATTGTATTCACTAAAATGGCCTTGATCAACTAAAGGTCTTAAACTTTCATCTGTCAGTCCATGTCCTGCGTGAAATCCAATGCCTGTATCAGCTAAAAAATTATAGGCACACTCAAACTGGGTCAGATAATCTTGAATATCCTTTTGCTGGTTAAAAGCAATTGCGTAATCACCGGTGTGAATTTCAACAGCATCAACACCAAGTTCAATACATTTTTTAAGAATATCAATATTGGCCTCTACAAAGAGAGAAATTTTAAGATTTGGAATATGCTCCTTAAGCTGCTCACAAGCAAACTTAATTTTAGAAAAGTTTTCCTGTGACAATAAATCCAATCCCCCCTCTGTTGTTTTTTCTTCTCTTTTTTCAGGAACCAAACAAACCCATTGAGGTTTAACTTCACATGCGATAGCTAAAATATCAGCATTGGCCCCCATCTCAAAATTCAAAGGGATTTGCGCCTGATCAGTAATTTTTTTGACCTCAAACATATCGTGGTCTTGGATATGACGTCGATCCTCTCGCAAATGCATTGTAATTTGCTCGGCGCCACTGGCAATAACTTCCTTAGCGGCTTTAACCACACTAGGATACACTTCTCCACGGGCCTGTCTTAATGTCGCCACATGATCAATATTAACGCCTAGACGAGGCTTTTGCATGCGCTCCCCCTATGCCCCAATTTCTTGTTTAAGAATATTTGCAATTTTTTGACTACTCTTAAGCACTAAGTTGGCATCTTCACCTTCAACCATAACCCTGGCCAAGTTTTCTGTCCCTGAGTAACGTAAAAGAATTCTTCCAGCGTTTTTTAAGTCTGACTCAACTTCTTTAATCGCCACTTGTAACTTAGACAAAGTCTCAAAGTCTTTCTTCTCCTTAACTTTTACATTAATTAGACTTTGCGGAACCAATGGAATCTCATGACTTAACTCAACTAGAGGTTTATTATAATATTTCATACACTCAATAACTTTTAGGGCCGCTAAAATTCCATCACCTGTTGTCGAAAAATTCTTAAAAATGATATGCCCACTAGGCTCTCCACCAAAAACAGACTCTTGATCCAACATTCTTTCTACAATATAACGATCACCCACTTTAGTTCGAATAAATTTTCCTCCAAGCGTTTGAACATATTTTTCTAGCCCAAAATTACTCATTACCGTTCCGACAACTTCGTTATGAGTGCCAAGTTGCTTCGTTTCAATGAGAAATTTTGCTAAGATACCAATTAATTTATCTCCATCTAAAATGGTCCCAGAACTATCAATAATAACAATTCGATCTCCATCACCATCTAAACAAATCCCTAAATCTGCTCTATATTTGCGAACCATTTCGCTACAAAACTCAGGATGTAAAGCCCCAACGCCTTCATTAATATTTGTCCCATTAGGTTGGTTTCCAATAGCAATAACTTCTGCGCCTAGTTCTTGAAACGCCATGGGAGCAACTTTATACCCAGCACCATTGGCCCCATCAACGACAATTCTCATTCCCTCTAAACTATACTCATCAGAAAGAGCTTGCTTAACTTTAACAATATATCTACCAACAACCTCATCTAATCTTTTAGCATTTCCCAACTCATCATCCAGTTTTTTAGGAACGAGTTCCGAATTAAGCACCATTTTTTCAAGTTCATACTCAACATCATCAGGAAGTTTATGCCCGGTTCGATCAAAAATTTTGATCCCATTATCAGAAAAAACATTATGAGAAGCACTTATCATAACACCGGCATCTGCACGCATAGATTGAGTCACAAAAGCGACACCTGGAGTAGGTAAAGGGCCTGTCAATATTGCTCTTCCTCCCTGAGAACAAACACCAGCTGAAAAAGCTTGCTCTAACATATAACAACTCAACCTGGTATCTTTTCCAATAATGATAATAGGGGTTTTATTTTTACTAAATTTTTGAAAGTGGGCAGTTACAGCGCGACCTAAAGCAAAGGCGACCTCGCCAGTCATCGGATAGACATTGGCCCGTCCTCTTATCCCATCAGTCCCAAATAACTTTCTTTTATTCATTTCATCACTCCAATACAATATCTATAAGCTTAGGATTTATTTCACTTACTTTTATACCTTCTGGCAAATCAGTAATCAACTCCAGCTTTAATTTTTTAGGACTTCCTTTGGGAATATTTGCAATAACTTGTATAGAGTCTTGTGCAAGCTCATTAATAAGTTTCTCATCTCCTTCCAATGTAATAGTCACAAATTTATGTGAGGTTTGCTTGATCAACTCCATACTTTGAAAAATAATTGGTATCTCAGAAAAACTTTTTGAAATTGTCTTGGATTGTATATGATAACTGACATTAACGCTTTCAGTAAAAAAACTTAATCTTGGATCGTTTTTATGTAAACCTACCACAAGGTTTCCTTGGGCGGTATTTTGAATTTCATTTATTGTTTTAGTTTCAATTAATTGAAGACGATTCACCAGACTTCTAGCTCCTGATACCTTTATCTTCTTGGGAGTCACTTTTAAATCTTTAATATTGTATAAGGAAAGGATTTCATTAGAAAAACTTGGGACAACTCTCACTTTTTTACTTATCTTTTTCTCTAAGTCTAAAGTAATATAACGTGGTTCAATATTTAATAATTCAACCCCTAAAGGAAGTTTAAACTTATAACTATCGAGGGCAATACTGTATTTTTGAACTCCCCGCTTAAAATAACTCTCTTTTTTAATTCTTATTTTTAAATTTTTATCCACAAATTTGCGTACAAAAATGCCAGGTCCTTTCAAACGATAATTAACTTGGTTAATAATCTCATTTTTCATCGCAAGCTCTTGAGGAAGTTCAATGGCTATAGGGATAGACTTATTGACTTCAATTTCTGCAGAACTGACAACATACATCCATATAAAAATACTGGCAAAAACTGAAAAGGCTTTAAGCCAAATATTTTTTCTTAAAATGGCCCTTTTCATGTCACCCTCTCTCGAGTTCGAAGTGAATCTATTTCTCGCCGCGAATGATAAAGATTGTGGCGCAACTGCCTTCGAAGCTGTTTTTCATCTTCACACTCTAAAAATTGCCCATTTACACAGACACTCATTTTTCCTGACTCTTCACTTACAGTTACAACTAAGGCATCAGAAACCTCAGAGATACCTACTGCGGCCCTATGTCTTGTTCCCAAATGCCTATCAAGATCTACATTTTTAGATAAAGGTAAAAAACACCCTACTGCTAATATTCTATCCTGTGAAATAATGGCCGCCCCATCATGCAAAGGAGAATTTAATTGAAAAATGGAATAAAGAATATCAGAGTGAATTTTGCTATCTATTTTAGTTCCCGTAGATGAGTAGTTCAAAAGTCCATGATATCTTTCAAAAACAATAAGAGCACCAGTTTTTTCTCGACTTAAAGCTGAACATGCTGAAACAACTTCTTCTATTTGCTCATTATAAATATCTTCTTTTTTCCTTCCAAAAACCCTAGCATTTCCAAACATGGCCAAAGCGGAACGTATCTGTTCTTGAAAGAGAATAATAAGAATAACAAAAAAATAATCAAAAAAGTTCTTTAGTAACCAATTGAGCGAATAAAGTTCAAAACTTAAACTAAACCAATACATAGTGGTAATCGCTGCTGTTCCCACCAAGACTTGAACAGATCTGGTTCCTTGAATAATGGCAAAAAAACGATAAAGAATAAAAGAGACGACACAAATATCGACAAAATCGGAAAAATTGAAATTTCCAAATAAACTAAATAGGTTAATCACATACTGTCCTTCTGTAATTAACCTATCGGAATATTAAAAAAAAAAATAAGAAAAACTAAGCTGCTTTTGGAGTATCTTTTTGATCTTGCTCTTTTTGTAGAGCTTCTAAAATCTCATCACTTTGCAAGAGTTTTTTCCTTAAAGCCTCTCTTGAAATCCCCATCTCTTTAGCCGCCTTAGACTTATTGCCTTTATTTCTTCTGATTTCAGCTATAATCATTTCTCTTTCCACTAAAGCAACTCGCTCTTTAAGCGGGAGGTGAAAATCGCGGGCATGTGGGATATTATCCAGTCCATGCATACTCGACTGAGATAGGTCAACAACGGGAGTTGCGCCTGTTTTGCTCAAACTATTAATCACATGAGCTTTTGGATTATACAAGACTGCTTTTTGAACGGCCTGTTGCAGTTCAATAACATTTCCTGACCAGTCATACTGTTTTAATTGTTTAAGCACGTCACTGGAAAATTCTTTTAAAAGAAGTCCTTGTTTACGACACTCCTTACGTAAAAAATACGAAGTTAAAGATTCAATATCCTCAGGCCTTTTTCTTAAAGGATCAACAACAAGGATAGACTCTTGAATATAATTATATAATTCGAAATTAAATTCACCATCCGTCTGAGACATTTTTTTGAGATCTTGTGAACTCGTAAAAATAGTTCTAACATCTAGTGTAATATTACTATGAGGGTGTCTTCTCTCTTTTAAAACCTTTAATAACTTAACTTGTTGATCTAAGCTTAAAAATCCAATTTCTTCAAAGACAACAGTTCCGCCTTTACACTCTTCTAGAGCACTTGGCTTATCTTGGGAACCAAAAATTTTTGCGTTAACCTCCTGCTCATCAATTCCTTTGCAGGGAACAACAATAAAATTATTAAGACCTCGCTTGCCTTCATTATGTATAATTCTAGCAAGAAGTTTTTTTCCGACACCAAATTCACCACTAATAAGTAAAGGAGAATCAATATCTTTTAGTTTTACAATAGACCTTCTTATTTCATTCGTACTAGAAGATTTACCAATATAAGCGAACTCTCTATCATATGGAGTTGAAAATCTTCTTATAAGTGATTTTTCAGAAATAGGATTATAATTATGAAAAACAGATGAAAAAATTAAGGCCAAAACCTTCATTGTTTTTTCATCCTCTTCGGTGAAACGATCTTGATTTCTTTTATTGAGGACTTCAATAACACCAATCACTTTATCATCTCTATTGGAAATAGGATTACATAAGATGGAGCGTGTCTCAAAACCTGTTTTTCTATCCATATCTTGTGAAAAACGAACCTTATCCGTTTGCGCATCAATATTTAATGGTACCCCTGTTGTAAAAACAGAACCAGCTATTCCTTTACGGTAATCAAACTTTAGCTGAGTCTTATCAGTCCCTAAAGCTGCAACTGCTTCCAACTCATTTGTCTGAGGATTAATCAAAAAGATAGAAGCTCGCTGAGCATTTAAAATTCGCGAAATTTCTTCTAACATACTTTTTAAAAATGTTTCCTGAGAACCAAAAGCTGTTATATCTTTGAATAAAGACAACATCAAAGAAAAGATTTCAAACCCTTCTGTCGCCTTTTTGTATCTTTCAGAGATCGCCATTGTGGTTATACAGTCTCGTGCTCTTTCAGGGGAGAAGCCAAAAACATATTGCTCAATAAAGCGTTTCATTTGAGGATAATCATCTTCATCTAACTCTACACCATAGATCATCGTTTCATTTACTTGATCTGGTTGATAGCCAAATGACCTGACAATATGTCCCTCAATATCGATTCTTAATCTTTTGTACTGAATAGAGACTCGAATATTATTATTAACACTTATTCTTTCCTTGGTTGTAAAACCTAGTCCAGTAATAGAGACATCTTCTAATTTTGCATCCAAAATACTTTTATATTTGCCCAGCTCATCTTCGTATTCAAACATGCATCTCACATCATCTTTTGACTCAACAGGAATTCGAAATGATTGAAAAAACTTAAATTCTTTAAAGCTTGTTAACATAAAATGACTCCTCATCTATTTCTATAAGACATATCGACAAAAAAGATCGAGAACTTAAGTCATTTGACAAATTTTTGTGGCAAATCATTAAAAATCATAGTTTAAGGCTCAGCTATTGGCATATTTTTCCAACGACAAACTCCATATCTATCTATATAATAAACTTATGAAAAACTGTTTGCTTTTAACTACAATTTTAACTTTTACCATTGCCTGTTCGGCCATCAAGCCCATTCTTTACAAAAGGCCCTCCACCAACGAGCAAGACAACTCATCTCAAAACAAGCAACAGAAACATGAACAAGCATCTCCAGCAATTTCAACTAAAGAGGTTCCTGTCAAAGCAGCGCCCAAGACCTATCAAACACTTACTTGGGAAAATACGGTAAAAGTAAAAAATTATTGTAAAAAAATTGATCGCTACTTCAAAAAATACAAATGGGGAAAATCTCAATGTGAAGACTTTTCCTGGCATCATGTCCGAAGTTCATATTGGGGGAATCCCATTATATGGTATGTCTATGGAGATGAACAAGAACATAAAATTAATCCAAAAAATACAACACTGATCCTCTGTGGTGTCCATGGAGATGAAATTACACCAGTAAAGTTCTGTTTTGATATTTTGAAAGATCTCAAAAAACATCCAGAAGTTATCAAGGACAAAATGGTCGTCATTGCCCCTTTAGTCACACCTGACTCTTTTATGCGTAAATACCCTACTCGTTATAATGGGCGCGGGGTTGATGTTAATAGAAACTTTCCCACCAAAGATTGGTCTAAAAATGCTATTCGTTTATGGAAGTCTCGTTACAGAAGTGATAAGCGCAGATACCCTGGAAAGAAAGCCTTAAGTGAACAAGAAACGATATTTCAAGTCAACTTAATCAAACGTTATAACCCAGATAAAATTATATCAGTCCATGCTCCTCTCACTCTCCTAGACTACGATGGCCCGGCCACAAAACATAAGCATGGCTCACTAGCTCATCAACTTCTTATTCAAATGAGTAATAAAGCTGGTAAGTATAAGATCAATAATTATCCGTTTTTTACAGGAAGTCTTGGAAACTGGGCCGGAAATGAACGCAATATTCCCACCTACACTCTCGAACTTCCCAATTCTGACTGGACAAAAACTAATAAGTTTTTTGATACCTTTAGAACGGCAATTCATCATGCGATCAAAAAAGATTTTACTTTAAATGATAATGATAAAAAGATTACTGAAAATGAACGCTCTCAAGAAAGTTCTGATAAAGTCCTTTAAGTTTTTTGTCGTTTCAAATCTGTACATTTCTTTAGGTGTTGTTTCAGTTTATCTTTATTACTCACTCAAAAATGAGCAAAGTCTTAAAGTCATTCCCCTCATCTTTATTTTTTGCTCAACCTATATTGCACACCACGCTCTTCGCTATATTCCCTATAAAAAGAATCTTCCTCTTTCGCCAATGTTTAAAGACTTTTACCTACAACATAAACTTTTTTTTTCAAGCTCTATCGCCCTTACTTCGACTTTTCTTTTCATAATTTTAACCACTTTAGATTTACATCAATGGTTATTTTTGTCAGTTGCAACACTCATAGTAGTGCTGTATGAAGCTATAATCTTTTCGGGATTTTCCCTACGTCATTTTCCTTTATTCAAACCGGCTTTTATTGGTCTTGCTTGGAGTCTACTCATATTTAGCTTCATAAAGGATTTTATTTTTTTAGACTTTATCGATTGCTTTGTTTTTATTTTATTACTCAGCCTTCCTTTTGATATAAAAGACCTCCAAGAAGATATTAAAAATTCGATAAAAACTCTCCCTCAACTTCTTGGCCGATATACAACTCATTTTTGTATCTTTTCTATGGGTCTTTATTCACTTAGTGCGCTGTTCACCCAACAACAAATACTTTTTCCAATTTTTTCGTGGCTTATTTATAGTTTAGGAATTATCTATCCACCCAGTAATAAATTGGCTTATTACGCACTATTTGAAGGCTTGTTATTCTTAAGACCGTTGTTTTACTTGCTTTAAAATGAAAATAGGTATCAATAAAAACACAGCACCAAATAAATAAGGATATAACGCTCCAGATCTCCAATAGATTAAACTGGCAACGATGGGACCGACAATTCTTCCCAAGGCACCTAATGAGCGAAAAATACCTAAATTTTTCCCTTGTTCACTTGCCACAGTAAATAAGGAAACCAAAGCTGTCAGAGTTGGTATCGCCATAGCAGAACCACAGGCTAAGAAGAAGAGACCAAAATATAAAACCCAAGCTTGATAAGCAAATGAAATAATCAAAAGACCGGGAATGATAAGGGCCAGACCTAATAAAGCAACTTTTTTCTCACCAATTTGGTGAGCCTTTCTGCGTACAAATCCCCCTTGAACAAAAGCTAAAATAAAGCCTATAAAAATAAACATATAAGCGTTATCTAAAGAAGAATAACCAAGCCTTTCAACTGCTAAAAATGTCAAAGTAAATTCCATTCCACTAAAGGCACTAATAAAAAGAAAATAACTATAGTTCGTTAAATTTACATTTTTATTCTTTAAAGGAGCTAAGATTTTAAAGACATTAAAACTTCTAGTTGTTTGGGATTGATCAGCTTTTTTCAAAGTCTCTTCGAATTTAAAAAAGAGTAGAAAAATATTAACCAAACTTAAAACTGCAGCTAGTAAAGCTGGGTAAGAAAAAGGGTTCAGTCCATAAACAACTAAACTTGGAAAGTGCTCTACAGGATTAATAATTGTTAACAATCCTCCTAATGCAGGGCCTACAATAAAACCTAAAGCAAATGCAATGCCCACAAACGCCATGCCTTTAGAGCGATTTGACTCATCAGTAACATCGGCAATGGCCGCTGTGGCCGTGGATATATTTCCCCCCATAATTCCCCCTATAAAACGGGCCAAAATTAAAAGAGTAAAAGAGCCGGCAAATACCCACAAAAAATAACTCATAAATAGCCCAAAGAGAGAAATCAAAAGAATAGGTTTTCTTCCAAAGCGATCCGATAGCCCTCCCCATAAAGGAGCTGCAAAAAATTGTAAAAGTGAATAAAGGGCACCCAAGGCCCCCCCAAAAAGAACAATTGAGCTCATATCCGCACCACTTGCCTGGGTGAAACTAGCAATCGAGCCAAAAATGAGTTTTAAAAAATAATTATCAGGGTCAATTTCAAGATAATGTTTTGCCAATGCTGGAAACATAGGAAAAATGATCGAAAAACCGATTAAATCCAAAAATAAAGTCAAAAAAACAATTTTAATTGTTCTTTTAGCTTGTGGAGTCATAGGCGTAGATTTTGAAGTTAATTCTGGCATATTTTCCTTTAATTTATCAGCTGGAACAGTATAAAACAAATTTTCAGCTCCTTGCTGTCCTTCTGAACAAAAAGCTTCTATCAACTTAGCATAACTTTTTACCCATTTAGGAGTTACATTTAAACAAGGAATAAAGACTAGTTCTCCACCATGTTCCTCTACTTCTTCTCGTAACTCATTTCCTATTTCATCTGTTGTTTCTAAACAATCTACGACAAAGCTGGGACAATAAACTCCGACCGACTTTGTCCCAGTTTTTACTAAATTAACAACATATTCATCTGTATAGGGTGATAACCACTCTTCAGAGCCTAGTCGACTTTGAAAGCTCATATGTAATCTGACATGACTAAGATTTAACTGTTGCTTTAAAAGAGTAAATGTTTCACAACAATGTTGGTAGTAAATATCTTTTTTTTCAGTAACGTAGCGAACAGGAATTCCGTGAAAAGAAATAACGAGATCCTCTACGGGATATTTTTCTAGTTGTTTTTTTATCTGCTCAACAGACAAATCTATAAAACCACGAAAACGATGGTAATCTTTAAGAATGTGGATCTTACCTTCTTGTTCATAATGAGGAGAAACTTCTTTGATTTTATCAATGACCGAAGATGTTGTTGTATCTGAAAACTGAGGAAATTGCGGAAAAACGTAAAACTCTTCACTCTTATTTAAAACCTCAGTCAGTCTAGGTTGAGATAATAAAAAAGAAGGCAATATTCTATACTCAGAAGACATTAATCCGCTTAATTGGCGGCAAAACCCTTTGGTAAGTTCAATAAGGGGAAACATTCCACAAAACTCAATACGCTTATATGCCTCAGCACTTTTTTTAGGTCTAAAGGGCAAAATAAATAAATTTAATATAAAAAACCATAATCCCCTTGAAACATCAATAACTCGAGGGTCACTAAGAAACTCTCTTAAATAACTTCTCACATCTGAAGTTTTAGAAGTTTTGGGAGAGCCTAACTGACAAATCACTATATTATACTTTTTTTGCATACCTAACTTTTTACTTTATTTGAGTTTTCTTTCTAAACAATTTATATTATTACAAACCAAAAAACTATATGAAAAAGGTTTGCTATGACGCGAAAAACTAAGACTTTACATGAACGAAGCTCCAAAGAGCTAAGTGGTGTCTCTTTACTAGGGAATACCAACACAAATTACCCTACAAGCTACGCCCCGGAAGTCCTAGAAGTTTTTCCTAATAAAAATCCAGACTCTATGGCCTGGACAAGCTTTATATGCACAGAATTTACCTCTTTATGCCCAAAAACTGGGCAGCCAGATTTTGCTCGTATTTATATCAATTATATTGCTGGAAAAAAAATGGTTGAGAGTAAATCCCTAAAAATTTACCTATTTAGCTTCCGAAATCATGGTGATTTTCATGAAGACTGCGTCCAAAAAATCTGTGATGATCTAGCAAAAATCATGAAACCAAAGTATATTGAAGTCATTGGAGAATTTACCCCTAGAGGAGGAATAACGATATATCCTTATGCCAGTTATTCAAATAGCTCAGCACAATTTAAAAAACTAAAAGAACAGCGTTTTTTGAATTATGCACCAGGAAAGTATACAATGGATCTAGGTAGAATTTACTAGCAACTATAGAGAGATAGAGGAAATAATATGTTTGGTTTAGGTACAACAGAACTCGTCGTTATTGCATTTGTTATTGTGCTTCTTTTTGGTGGAAGAAAACTACCCCAATTAGGAAGGTCTATGGGAAGTGCTATTACAAATTTTAAAAAAGGATTAAGTGACCCAAACAACGAAAAATCAGAGCAAGAAGAGTCAAAAAAAGACTAAACTCAACGCTCTTGTGATTTAACGCTATTAAGAACATCAAGAACAATAGAGTTTTTCTTAATCGCTACTCTTTTAAAAATCTCATCGATTAAATCATCATCGGAAATATGTATACTTTGCCCCTTAAGAATTTCCTTCGTATAACGAAAACAACGATCGATTAATTTAAAATTACTTGGAGAAACATAAGTCATCATATTCCCTTGATATCTTTCCAAAAGTCCCATAAGCAAAGTTGAATGAATATTAAGAATCAACTTCAAATACAAATGGATAAAAAACAGATCAGCTTCTTGGGGTATTTTAATTCTTCTCTGTAAGTCTCCAAACATAAAAAGAAGAAAACCATTTTCTAGATAAATATCGAAAACATGATTCTCTCTAATTTCATTTCTTCTTAAAATTGTTTTTTCAGAAATATCAAACTGGTACAAATCCTTAAGACTAATTCTTTCAGGAATCTGCCAATCAAGACATCTCGGTTTTCGACCTAAAAGTCTCTGCCAAGCCTTTAAAGGATCCTGCTCATCCTTGACGGCCAAATAGACTAAAGAGGGCTCATCAGTTTTATCTCTCTCAAAGCCTACCAAGTTAAATGTGGGGGATCTTTCCGTTGTATCTGTTAAAATGGCCATGGCAATTTTTTCATCGCTTCTATAGGTCACAATCTCATTTTTTTGATAGACTGCATACTCGTGCCTAATAAAGTCTTTGATAAAATGAAAAGAGCTGTGTTCTAAGAGCTCGATAAATTGAACAAAGGCTTTTTGAAATGCCTCAAGATTAACGTGTTGATAAAAAAGGCTAAAACCAGTAGCAATCATTTGCACAGTAGTTGCTTGCATTCGAGTACTACCAGATATTGCCATTGGTCCGACACTTAAATTTATCTTTTTTATCTTATTATTTTTTAAAATTCTTTGTGATCTATTAATCGAAGATAATTCAGTGTCTGGATTACAATAAAGAAAAAAAGGCGGCTCTTGTGAATAATCGGCAGCAAACTCCGCTGCCCCAATCACAAAACTAGTTTCCCCACCTTCGGTAATACTAATAAGAAGGTCATTTTTTGAAAATCCTAATTCTTTAAGTTGTCTTTTTCCATATTCAAAACTATCTTCAAAACTCTCCACCGACTTAATAAGGGCATAATCTCCCCCTGCCATAAAAGCACAGACCTGAGAACTTTGAAAAAAATCTCTATATAAACGCTCTAAACTGAGGGCCAAACGTCCTGTAGCTCCACAGCCGCAAAGAAAAACCTTATGCCCTTCTTTCAGAACTGCTTGAACTTGCTGTTGAAGTTTAAAAACTTCAAAGTATTTATCCTTGAGTAATGTTAAAGCTTGAGTGTCAATTTGAGTGAGAACTTCAATTGCTTGCTCTATATCTTCTTTAACAATATCAGACAGATCTTTTGACAAGGGATGAAAAGACTCCGTCGTCAAATGCCCTAGACCAAACTGTCTACGATGTTTTAAAAATTCTTTTTTAGATAGTTTCATAACTTCCTTATACTTCTTTCATATAAGTATATGACAAAACAGTAAAGACTAAAGAAATATAAGATGAATGAACAATAAAGACTTAAATAAAAAAGGGGGCCTCCTGCACTGACCCCCCTTCTTCTTTTCGGCATCCTTGCCTATCTCGGATAACTTCCTGTCATCCACACTTTTATTATAACCAGACATTGAGTTTAAAAAAAGTATTATTTTTATGAGGTAAAGATTTCCTTCCCATTTGTTGATGCTCATGCTCGGCGATTCATATAAATTGTGTTTAATGTAAGAATATTTAATCAAATAAAGACTTTACAATGACATAATCCTTAATTCTTTGCTAAACTGAAAGAAAAAATACAGATGTATAAAGGAGTATCATAGTGTTTAACTCTCTTTTTAAGACTAAAAAAAATGCCTATTACAAGGTAAAAACTTATACCTACTATATACCTTCTCCACCAAGTCGCAAAACAGGTTATCAAGAAAAGGAGTTTGATGGACTTATTGAATACATAAACTCTCTTGGTTTTGAACTCATTGATCTTAAAATTGAATCCCACTCTGGAGAACAACGAAGTGGCCTGTGGGTTATTTGTCTTCTTGGTGCTAAGACTGAAGATATTTACAAAACTCCTATTCTGTATGACTCAAACCAGATTAATAAAAAAACATACTCTCATTCTGATAATGATATTCCTTTAAATGCAGACATTATTCATGATTAAATTAATTCTCATTAGCTTTTTATTTTCTATCACTTCCTGTTCATTATTTATTGATAATTTTAATGGAGATATACTAGAAGAAAACAATGTCGTCCCTTTGCCTGTCACAAAGCAAACAACATGTAAAAAACCTTCATCTCAAATATTGCTATCACCAGAAAGAAATTCTCAAGAAACTTTTCATACTTTTTATGAAAAATTAAATAAAACAAAACGTTTTCGCTTCATTGATAAAGCAGTTTTATGGTCTTTGATACAAATGAACTTAAGACCTGACCTAAGCTCTCCAACAGCTAAATTACAAATTTTACTAAAAATAAAAAAAGAAAAGTATTATCACTCTTTTTCTAAAGAAAAAAATCTTTTTCCTTATTTAAAACTCTTAGATCAATTATTAAAAGAGCATAAAAGTCGATATTCTTTATTTGATTTGGCAAAAATGATTGACCAAAACTATCACTATCCTTTTCTTGTTTCAAAAGAGTTAGAGATTTTTTTATTGAAAAATAAAAAGAAAATTGCTCAAAACCTACAACTTAAAAATACATTTTTCAGAGGTGATGAAACCCTTCAAGAAAATGAAAGTTTACCTAAGATTAATTTTAGAAAGATTGTTTCTCTTTATTTAAAAACAAAAAAAGCATCACAGTACTCTCGCAATAGTTTTCTTTTTGAGTATAAAACGCAAGGGAGTCTTACACCTTACTGTAATTTTGATATGAATCTTTACAAGGAATCAAATTTTTTAATTCATAAAAATGAAATTGAATCCCATATTTTTGGTCTTAAAGATAAAAAAAATGTTTTTATGGCCATGAGTTCTCAGGAAATTGATTTAGGTCAAACGATAAAAAATAGCTTTCTTTTTTCTGGGAAGTCCCATGTAAGATCAAGTGCGATATGTCTTTTTAAAAACAAATTTCATACGAGCTCTCCTTTATGGTTATTCTCTACTCAAAGTCGAGACCCTGGACAGCATATATTTCATCTCAATCAGTACGGACTCAATCAGACTAAAAGTGTTAAAGAGCTGGATTCATTGCTTAAGTTTTCTCGTCATCAATTTTTACAAAACCCTGTCAGATTGGTTATTGAATCTCGACGTAGTTCAAAAGAACAGCTAGAAGAATTATTAAAGCTGAATATCCCTATTTATAATGCTAAACGCCTAGGAAAAATTTGGGCCTACTACGACGATAGTAAAAATCCAAGTTTTTTGCTCGATGAAAGACGTCAAGGTGCCTTAACGTGTATCTCAAAATAACTGGGAGAAGCTCACAAACAAGTTCACAAGTTCTAATAAGACCAGATGAATTCAATCTAAGCTTATTAAATTTTCTCTTAAAAAAGAATTTTCCCATTGCCTCAAGCTGTCGGGGAGAACAAATTTGTCAAAAATGCGTTGTCAATACTAATATACTAAGCTGTTCTTTATCAGTTAAAGAATTCCTTATGACAGAAAAAGAAGTTCAAGTAGATTATTTATAAAAAAAGGGGCCTATTAAAATAAGCCCCAATTGTTTTATGTAATTTTATTAAAAAATTTAATTAATAATGATTAACTTCACCATTTCCATTAATATGGAAAAGCTTACTACTATTCATCTCTTGCATAATAGTTTTAATATTATAATCAATCATCAACACAGCACCTGCAACAGGATTATCTTGAGTCCCTTGATTCATAATTGTTTGCACCTTAAACTCTGCATCAAGCTTATAACCCCATTTTACCATAACATCGATAGGCTTAATCTGAGCTCCAGTAATATATTTTCCGGCACCATTATATGAGCCCCCATAGGTAAAAATCATTAAAAACTCTATACTCGCAGGAACAACACCCAAATAGTTTTTAACTTTTACTTTATATCTGGCAACTTTAGGGTTTTGCCAACCGTTTAGTTGCATTGCTGTAATGGCCTCTCCCTTTTCATCTCGCGGAAGAACTTCAACAGGAACAGAATTAATTGTCACAACAGGCTTACCGGCCTCAACGATTGGATAGATAAGTTTTCCTAGTGCAATAAGCTCTTTTGTTACCATTATGATTTCGCCAAGACCAACTTTTTGAACTCCCTGTGACTTTGCTAATCTCATTAAAAAATCAGGGTTGTTTTTTTTAGAAACAATTGTCTCAACCTGGTTACCTTCACTATCCTCAGATACTTCATAGAGTTCAATCGTTCGAATGGCCTGAAATTGATCATCATAAACATTTTCAGCATATGTATTAAATACTATTCCCATCAAGAAAAGTGCTGTTAAAACTCTCAAATTCATTTTGATCTCATCTCTCCAATTAAGTTATTCCATCTTTTTTATGAATAACCTCTGAAGTCTTATCCTAATCCGAGTTCACTAGTCAAGAAATAAAGTAGAAAAATTACTAACTAATACTTACATACTGAGAGGTGCGTTAAGTTCCTAAAAAAAAGTTTTTTTTCTTTGTCAAATGACAAATTGCTAGTTAAATTATCTACTTTGCACCATTAGCAATACTTATGGAAAACCAAAACAAAGCTTATACAAGGAGCGTGTATGTTTAAGTCTTTAGTCTTTATTTTACTTTGTGCTTTATTTTCTCATTCTGCCTATGCAAAACTAAGAATGGCTTCCTATAATATAAGAAATTTTGACTACGATACTCGTTCAAATACTCCTACTAATAAAAGACAATTAGTTAATCTCATTAAAAATATGCAATCTGACCTCTTGGCCGTGCAAGAAATTAATGACAAACACGAATTCTCAAGACTTATAGAACAAAACTTTGGAACTCAACTAAAAGTCGTTCTTTCTAATTGTGGAGGAAGCCACGACCAACGATTAGGTTTTATTTATAATACTGAAAAGCTTAAGCTTATTGAATTTAAAGAAGATGTAAGAACCTCACTGCAAAGGCATACTCAAGGCTGTCACCGAGGCTCACGACCTGTTGCTATTGCTCGTTTTCAATCAAAACTAAACAAAAGCACAATTATTGCTATGGCAGTCCACCTAAAAGCAGGAGGTGGAAGAAAAAATATTTCAAAAAGATTTCGTCAACTTCAAATTATTGAGTCTTTAGTTGAAAGCTATCAAGAGCAAGGATTAAATAATATTGTCATCATGGGTGATTTTAACTCAACGGAATATGAGTCCAAAGGCAAGAACTATAGAAAATTTAAAGAGATCGTAAGAAAAATGCAGATGAAAGACTCAGCGGAAAAAGTAAAATGTACTTCATACTGGTGGGGAGGAAGAAATGACTACACGTACTATCCATCACTATTAGATCATATTTTAGTTTCGCATAGCTTACTTGAGCAAAAACAAATGAATGTCTATTCTTATGGCCATTGTCAAAAGCTCAAGTGCACACCGACATCTGAAGCTGAAATGGGAATTAGCTTTGACGAAGTCAGTGATCACTGCCCAATTCTTACAGAAATAAAATAAGCTTAATATCTTAACTGGAAGTAAATTCTAATAAACGAATTCTCTAACTATACATTAAAGAGAATTCGTTTTAAACTGAGACTATGAGATACTTAAGTTTTGATATTGAAGCAACCAGATTAGAAGAAGATGCCTATATGATTGAGTTTGGGATGATACCTTTTGACACCCAAACACAACAACTCAATTATAAATTAAAACGTCACTTTTATATTCAATGTCCTTCATATAATGATTTAGAAGCTGGACTTAATCAATGGGTCAAAGATCATAATAAAGAACTTATTCAAAAAGCTCATTCGGAAGGAATTTCATTAAAAATTTTTAAACAAGAACTTGAAAACTATCTTAATTCAGAAGAAGTAAAAGAATACTTTGAACATAAAAAAATAGTCTTATTTGGTAAATCACTTTCTGCAATTGATTTACCATTTTTAAATCGAGACCTTGGATGGGAGTGGATGAATAAATACTTTCATCATCGAAACCTAGACCTTTCATGTTTTTGCCTTGGGTTGATTGATTTAAACAAACTAAAACCTGGGCTCGATTCAGGAGCTAAATTGATGGAATTTCTCCAGATGGGAGAAGTTTGTCATACAGCTTTAGAAGATGCAGAAAATACGGCGAAAATGTACTTAAAACTTTTAGAGAAACTAGAAAACTAATCTTTCTTCAATCTGGCCAAATAAAAAGCAGGGTTTCGAACTTTATTTTTTCGACGTATTTCGAAGTGTAAATGTGGGCCGGTCGACCTACCAGAACTTCCTACTTTTCCAATAACCTCACCTTGAGAAACTCTTTGACCTTTGGCCACATAGTGCTTTGAATTATGAGCATAAACTGTATGATATCCATCATCATGCTTAATGACTATAACTCTTCCATAACCACGCATTCTTCCGGCGACAACAACCTTACCATTTGCACTGGCGACTATATGAGTCCCACTTACTGCAGGAATATCTATCCCATCATGGTGTCGTCCTCTTCTTTTACCAAAAAAGGAGGAAACTTTTTTAGAGCTAGGAACTGGCCAAATAAAACGTCCCTCATCTAACATTGCATATTGCTTATTATCAACCCGACCAAAGTCAATTCCATTATGTGCAAAGCCGATATTAGACTTTTCAAACATCCACTTCCCATTCTTATACACGTAACGTCCACTTCTGTGATGTGCACACGAAAGAATAAAATACATAATGAATAGATAAATACCAAATAACTTAATCTTCATTTAAATCTTTTAACAAACTCTCAAGTGGTTTTAAGTTCGTAATTGTTTTACCACTAAGATCCTGTAAGTTTATTGAAATATAATTTTGAGCAACAGCATTACCATCACTTCCTTCTATATCTTTGTGACCACTATATGTGCCGCCAACCCAATAATATTTTTCACCTCTAGTGTCATTTCTCTGTACTACCTCTTCGGAATACTCTTGAAACCCTGCAAAAGTGATCATCGCACCGGCAATTTTTTCCTCAGAAACATTAGGAACATTTATATTTAACAAAGACTGAGCAGGAATGAGTTGATGAATATTTTTATCTACTAATCTTTTAACAAACTTAGCGGCCACTTCAAAATGCTCAACGTCTTTAATACTTTGGGTCACTAAAGAGACAGCAATACTTGGGATCCCCCTAAAAGCAGCTTCTCGTGCTGCCGCAATCGTTCCAGAATAATATCTATCCTGACCTAAGTTAGCTCCATGATTAATCCCTGATACCACGAGGTCTGGCTTATCTTGCTTACAAAGATGACCAACACCGACTAAGATGCAATCAGCGGGATAACCTGAACACTGATAAATATTTTCTTTTATTTTTTTGACTCTTAAAGGCTCACCTAAGGAAATTCCATGGCCGCAACTTGAACGCTCTTTATGAGGAGCAATTATCAAAGTCTCGTGAGACTTTTTTAACTCATTATTCAAAAAGTCTATTCCATTAGCATTAACTCCATCATCATTAGAAATAAGAACTTTCACAAACTCTCCTTCATTTTTAGTTTAATTGATCTGATAAATTATTTAATATATTAGAAATAAGCTCATAATCAGGATTCTGATAAGATTTTTCAACTTCATGACTAATTTCAAATGAAAAAAGTGGTATTTGAAACATATCGACTAAACTAGAAATCAACTCTGTATTCCAATTCAATTGAACTTCAATCATCACTTTATGAAAATAATCAGAAAAGAGTTGGAAAAAACCAAAAAGCTCACCTTGCTGATGTAAAAGCTCTAAATGTTCATGGGTAAAAATAATGCGATCTATATTCTGACATTGGCTTATATCACGAATTTTAACCTTATCGTTATAATGCCAAAAATACTTTTTCCCGAACTTTTCCATAAACTCCAAAGATGATTCATTAAAAAACTCTAAAAAAATAGAAGAAGATAAAT
>PAKC01000014.1 GCA_002706205.1 Halobacteriovoraceae bacterium | reverse complement strand
AATAAGCTTTTCTGTTCAGACATCTAGAAATTTAGAATAGTTACATCATAACAGCTTCTGTCTGTGAGTTTGAGTTTTCTCTTCTATCCCCACCGTAGTAGGCCGGTTAATTTATTTTAAATCATACCAATTATCGGCTGTCCCCATATCCACTTTCAAAGGAACTTTAAGCTCAGCAACACCTTCCATAAGTTCTTTAACTAAACTTTCCATCTCTTTAACTTCATCTTGAGGCACTTCAAAAATAAGTTCATCATGGACTTGTAAAATCATCTTAGACTTAAGTTCTCGCTTGCTCAGTTCTTTATCTATATTAATCATGGCGATTTTAATAATATCAGCAGCGGTCCCCTGAATAGGAGAATTTATTGCCATTCTTTCGGCCATCGACTTCATTTGCCGATTAGTTGAATTAATATCTTTAATGTACCTTCTTCTGCCATAAAGAGTTTCAGAATAACCCGTTTTTTCACAGAATTCTTTTAATGAATCTAAGTATGACTTTACACTGCTAAAACGCTCAAAATAATTTGTGATATATTCTTTTGCCTCTCCCGGTGATATCCCAAGCATCTGAGAAAGTCCAAATGATGATTGGCCATACATAAGTCCAAAGTTAATGGCCTTAGCATAACTTCTTTGATCTTTACTCACATCTTGTAAAGGAGTTCCAAATATCTCACTCGCCGTTTGGGCGTGAATATCCTGATCATCTTTAAAAGCTTTAACCATCACCTTATCTTCAGAAAAATGGGCCAAAAGTCTTAACTCTACTTGCGAATAATCAGCCCCTAAAAGAACGCAGCCTTTTTTGGCCTTAAAGCCTTTTCTTAACTTTCTTCCACTTTCAGTTCTTATAGGTATATTTTGTAAATTAGGTTTATCTGAGGAAAGTCTTCCTGTCTGTGCTACATGCTGATTAAAATGAGTATGTATTTTTCCTTTTTCATCCACTAGCTCTGGCAATGTTTTTACATACGTTGAATTTAATTTTTCAATTTCTCTGTACTTTAAAATAAGACCTGGAACTTCACTCTCCCCCATCTGATCAAGCTTCTCTAGAACACTCGAGTCAGTAGAAGGCCCTGTTTTTGTTTTTTTAATAACCGGTAAATCTAAGTCTTCAAAAAGAAGTTCACGAACCTGTTTAGGAGACTTTAAATTGACTTCTTTGCCACTAATTTTTAAAACTTTTTTCTCAATATCTTGAGTGATTTCTGTAAACTCACTCTCTAAAGTCTTATAAAAATTCACATCCAGATGCACTCCTTCAAACTCCATGCGAGATAGAATAGGCAATAAAGGCGAGTCAATATCATAAAATATTTTTTCTACACCGGCTTCTTTTAACTTTTTTTGTAGCCAAGGATAAATACGAATTCCACAGTACAATCTTTTAGCAAAACCAAACTCAAAGTTTTTTAGACTTGCAATATCTTCTAAGTTTTCCTTTTTTAATTCTTTTAATAGCGGCACATTTTCTGAAAGATATTCTAAAGCCATTGTTTGCAGAGTATGTTTCTTTTCAGGATCTTGCACAAAATGGGCCTGAGTGATATCAAAAATATTTAATTCTTTATCTATCTTCTTTTCAGCAGCACAAGCATACAAAGATTTGGAATTTGTTGTCGCAATAAAAAGTTTTTTTGTTTGCAAAACCTTTTCCATAATTTCTAAAAAAGAAAAGTCTTGTGCATAAAAAATATAATTTTTTTCACCATTAGAAACACCATAAGCTTTCGGATTCAACTTGTGATAATCATCATCCTCAAAAAAAGCCTCAACATAAACTTGATCTACCGTAGGCAACATTTCTAGAAATTTATTTAATTTTTTTTCTTCCTTAATCACCTCATAATCAATATAGGCTTTAGGCTTACTAACGGTAATAGAGTTACCAGCACCTGCTGAAACTTTAGCTTTTATTGATTTAAAATTTAATTCATCTAAAAAATCAACAAAGCCCTCATGCCCTTCCATAGTATATTTTAAATCTTCAGGTTTAAGTCCTAAGTCTAAGTCAGTGACAATTTCAACAAGACCTTTGGAAAGATGAGCATCATCAATGTGTTTTTCAAGCGCCGTCTTAGCTCTTTTATTGGTTAACTTATCAATATTTTTTATAATCTCATCTAAAGAATGATATTCAGCTAAAAGCTTAGCCGCTCCTTTGGCCCCAATCCCTTTAACTCCAGGGATATTATCTGAGGAATCTCCCAACAAAGACAGATAGTCTACAATTTGTTCTGGATAAACTCCCATTTTTTCAAACACTTCATCTCGGCCAAAAAGTTTATCTTTCATGGTATCCAACATTTTTATGGGACCATCTACAAACTGCATCAAATCTTTATCACCAGAAGCAATCAAAATCTCATCAAAATCCTTTTTAAACTGGGTTACAAATGAACCAATAATATCATCAGCTTCATAATTAACGATGGCCAACTCCGGAATTTCCATACGCTTAATTAATTCTTCTATAATCGCAAATTGAGGAACTAAGTCTTCAGGCGGCTCTCCCCGGTTTGCCTTATAAAGTTCGTATTTTTCATTTCGAAAAGAGCCGCCTTTTGAATCCCGGGCCAAAACGACATGAGTCGGATTATAGTTCTGTAACAGCTTCATCAACATAGTCAAAACGCCATAAACAGCGTTAACTGGTATCCCTTTAGGACTAGTCATAGGCCTAATAGCAAAAAAGGCCCTAAAGATAAAACTACTAATATCTACAACGATAAGTCTTTTCATACATGTCTCCGTTAAATCATGCACAGAAGTGTACGATTTTAGGCCACACCTGTAAAATGAATTGCTGAAGTTGTTCGGTTTGCTGGAGACATAGACTTATCCGTCTGATCAAACCATGATTTTTGCGCTTTTTGAATATCAACTCTATTAGGATCATTTCCAATAACTGTCGTATCTGCCATCACATCACCTAAGCGATGCCCAGAATCTAACTTAAAGAGTAGATAAGTTTCTAATAAAACCATCGGGATAAATAACATCGTACTTATAATGAGCCCCCAAGGAGGAATAATAGCGAAAGCCAATGGAATTGTTATAGGTAAATTTCTGATAAGTGATTGTTTGGTTGAACAAGGCTTACCATCTTCCAGTGAAATAACTGCAAAACCAACAAAGCGCTTTCCAACTGACTGCCCTCCGTATAATGAGTCACATATAGTCATATAAAAAAGGGCCAAGAGAACGCCAAATGGATAAAAAAGCATACTTAAAATTAAAACGATAAATATATCAATCGCCTTGGCCACCAGCCGAGATAACTTGGCAATTCTAATACTTGATTTAAGTAAGTACTTTTTATCTATCATATATAAAGAGTTTATCACTAAACACAAATATCTATAAATAGGTAAAAAAAGACTTATGCAAAGCAATATCAAGCTAAATTAAGCTCGAAAATGCATATGTCTTATGCTAGGATCAAAGCTTAGTATAAAGGGAGTCATTATGAGTAATGCAGTAAGTGTAAATAAAGATTCATTTGAAGCTGAAGTTATTAATTCAGATAAGCCTGTTATTGTCGATTTTTGGGCTGAATGGTGTGGTCCTTGTAAAGCCTTAGCTCCAATTCTAGATGAAGTAGCTCAAGAAGTTTCAGATGCAAAAGTTGTAAAAGTTAATGTTGATGAGTCAGGTGAACTTGCTCAACAGTATGGTATTAGAGGAATTCCAACTCTTATCTTTTTTAAGGGTGGTGAAGTCAAAAGCACACTTGTTGGAAACCAACCAAAAGCTGAGATCTTAAAAAATATTAAAGATCTTGTTTAAATTTTATTTTAAGACTGATTTTAATGGCCATGTAAATTTCATGGCCATATCATAGTCGTATGAATACGAATTATATCCAAAACGCACTAAAAGAATGTCAAACAACTCTAAATAAGTTTTTAGAAAACCCTCAACATGTCAATGGAATCAATCAAGCAGTTGAAAGCTTTGCGAAAACGTTAAAAAGCGAGGGAAGAATATTAGCTTGTGGAAATGGGGGATCAATGTGTGACTCTTTGCATTTTGTAGAAGAATTAACAGGTAGATATAGAAAGGATAGAGATCCTTTATGTGCCCTTTCCATGGGAGATGCGGGACATATCACTTGCGTGGCCAACGATTTTGGCTTTGAACATATCTTTTCAAGAAATGTTCAAGCTTGGGGAAGACCAGGAGATACTCTTTTGGCAATTTCAACCAGTGGAAATTCACAAAATATTATCAAAGCAGTTGAAGTCGCAAAGGCCAAAGGGATTACTGTGGTTGGTCTTTTAGGAAAAACTGGGGGAAAACTTAAAGATATGGTTGATATTCCACTTGTCGTTGAGTCCCAAATTACCGATAGAATCCAAGAAATACATATTAAAATGATCCATATTTTTATCGAAGGTATCGAAAGACAATTATTTCCTGAACATTATGATCAAGCTTAAAAACATTAGCTTTCGCTATCACTTTATCATCAATTAATAAGAACTAGGCAATAATTATCTATTATCTCTCCTAAATATAATAGCTTACAATATATTTACAAATAGTTTTAGTAAATACTAGGGAGTTGATATGGAAGAATCTGGCTTATCTATTGTGAACCAACTTGCGGGCTTTATCCAAAGTGGTGGTGTTTTTATGGGAATCATCCTAATCGTCTGGGGAATTGGCTTGGCCATTTCACTAGAAAGATTTAGAAAACTATCAAAGGGATTTGATGTTGATGGCCCCTCTTTTATGAATGAAATTCAAAGGTATGTTTTATCTAATGATATACAAGGTGCCATAAGAGTTTGTTCGGGAACAGCTGCAGCTTTGCCAAAAGTTCTTAAAAATGGACTCAAGCGGGCCAATCAAGGGACTGAACAAATTCAAAATGCCTTAGATGCAAGTGCTTTAGAAGTTGTCCCTAAAGTAGAGCTCAGATTAAATTATCTTCAACTCATTGCTAATATTCTTACCCTTTTTGGACTGCTTGGGACAATCCAAGGTTTAATGAGTTCATTTGCTGCCCTTGACAGTATTGATCCAGCACAAAAAGCAGAGTTCTTATCTAAAGGGATTTCTACTGCCATGAACACGACCTTTTTAGGTCTGATTACGGCCATTTCAATTATGGTTATCCATGCCTTCCTAACAAGTAAGTCTGATAAAATTATCAATGAAATTGATGAGTTTAGTGTAAAACTTTTAGACCTTCTTGGAACAAAAGAACAAACAGAAAAGTAATGAGATAGAGGAAACAATGGCGTATAAAACTCCAACAAGTAGAAAGTCCAAAAGAAAGAATGAGAGAATAAATCTTATTCCTATCTTAGATGCTGTTTTTATTTTCATCTTCTTTCTTTTGATGTCTACCCAGTTTGTAAAAGTTTTTGAAATAGGCAGTGATGTTCCTATCATCTCTAATACTCCTCCTCCCAAGCAACAAAAAAAGCCCCTGGCCTTGACAGTAGAGATTCGTAAAAATGACCTCGTCGTTTCGACTGGAATCCCTTCAAGAGTTGTGACAAGAGTAGGAAAAAATAGTGATGGTGAATACAACCTTACCCAATTACATGAATTTTTAGTAAAGCTTAAAAAAAGAAATATCTCAGAAGAGTCGGTCATTCTAGAGCCATTAGTTGATATCAAATACGAAGAATTAGTCAAAATTATGGATGCGATTAGAATGTTACAAAATACCGATGATCCTATTTATACTAAAGACAAGGATGGAATTGACGTCCAAGTTAAAACACTATTTAACAAAATTGTCTTTGGCAATATTATGAGTTAATCAGGAAAAAATTATGGCAAGAACAAGGTCAATTAGAAATAAAAAGAAACGAGCAAAAAAAGATGTTATTGATGTGGATATCACATCACTCTTAGATATCCTTGTTATCCTTTTAGTTTTTCTCCTTAAGTCGTATAACTCATCTGGGATAACACTTACGATCCCACAGGGGATTGAGCTTCCCGTTTCCAAATCAAGTTCTTTAAATAATCCTGGAGTTATGATTCAAGTTTCAAAAGACAAAATTTGGGTAGACTCAGAAACAATTTTAGATGCAGAAGATCCACCTGAAATTATCTATGACCATGGAAAAAGAAGAATTGTTCCGCTCTTTAATGAATTAGTAAGAAAAAAGGAACAAATCAAGGCCACGGCTAAACAGGCTCCTCAAGCAAAGCCATTTTCAGGGCTGGCCAATCTCATTCTTGATAAATCATTAAAGTACTCATATATAAAAAAGATTATGTACACATGTGCTGAAGCTGGCTTTAAAGAATACAAATTTGTGGTCATGAGTGAAGAGTAAAGACTAATTCACCCATTGTTCTAAAAAAAGATTTATGATTAAAATAAAAATAATCATTAAAGAATAAAAAACAATAAGCTTTTGCATCTTTTGTCCTCTATTCTCCCCAAGAAATTATATTATAGCAAAATATAAAGTCAGGGTCAAAAGTGCATTTTGACACCTTGGTGCAGTTACAAATGTTATATTGAAGAAAAATTTAAAGGAAATTGAATTGAATAAGACCTTCTTAGGTCGAGCCCAGAAAAAGACATTTTCCAAAACTCTTGCTTCAAACACATTTTAAAGTCTTTTGGTAAGTTTCTTTTATTTAAATCAGTTACCTGTACAAAAGAAACCTTGCCATTTCTTTTTACATAAAGTTGGTTACACACTTGAATCTTTTGTTTCTTATTTTTTTCAAAACGCAAATAGTTTAAAAAACAGTTTTTCAAAACACTTGATTTTATTTGTGCAACTTTCACCAGATTCTTACCATCAAAATCTTGATGACGTGAATAACAACTTTCATTCTTAACAGTCCCTCTTTTTAAAGAAGGCTCATTGCTTTGATTTGAAACGACTTTAGCACATGAGACAATCACAAGCCCTAAAGCAAGGTATCTACAACCGCTTAGGATAAAAGTTAAATGGTTGTTTAACATCTACAGTTCCTCCACCCATTGGTCTTGGAAATTGAATTCCTCTTAGAACTCCAATAACACATCTCTTTACTTTTACTGGTAATGCTGTTCTTCCATCAATTCCGGCTCGGCTCACATGGCCAGATGCTCCAATGGTAAACACGAGTCGAATTGTTCCAGAAACATCGGCTCCAGCATTTCGATCCAATTCTTTTTGATAACAAGAACGGAAGAAAGGAATATTATCTCTTAAAATTCTACGTATGACATCTGGGTCCATTGAACCTAAAACTACCGTTTCAGAAGGAATACCGGCGGTATAAACCCCCGTCTTGGCCGAAAGTCCTTTTGTCCCTTTAGACTCTCCAAGTTTCCCAACAGTTGAACCACTTAAACTTCCAACTTCTGTTCCCACAGCAGCTTTTTTAAGATTTGTGGCCACCCCTCCCGAGACCTGTGCATTCGAAATACTATCAGAACTAGTACGGGCCGTTCTCGCCCCTCTCAAAGTGCCCCCTTTGGCCAAAGATGGACTAATCGTACTCTTAAAGTTCATTGACTTATAAGTATCAACACGTCCCATAGACTTACTTTTAACATTTGAACGACGGGTTTTAGTCCGACGAGAGGACTTTTTAGCTGCACTTGCTGTGTTGGCGACTTTTGAATTATTATTTTTTTTCGGTGCTGGGTTTTTCGCTCGCTTAACCTTTTGTACCTTCGTAGCTTTCTTAGCTCCAGGATTATCAGTTTTCTTTGTTACTTTTTTCGTTGTTTTCTTAGAAGTGGCTTGAGTCTTTTTAGGTTGAGACTTTTTTACCACCTGTTTTTTAGGTGCAGTTTGTTTCTTAACTGGTTTTTTCTTAGACTGCTCTACCGTTTTATTCTTATTAATAATCATTTTTTGCTTGTATAAAATGGTAGCAATCCTTTCAGGATCTTTTTCATCATCTTTTTCTTTATCAACCTCAATAACATTTAAAAGGACAATGGGTAAAAGAACTAAAAGTATCATCATAAAAAGATACTTTCTCAAATCCTTATCTCTTCTAAAGAAAGGGGCTTTTTTTACAATTGGTGGTGAAGGAATACGCCTTACATAAATTTCAAGCTGATCATTTTGTAGTTTTACAATATCATTATCTTGAATATTGACTGTGCCTGTATTTTCCGTAATAACTTTTTTTCCCATCAAATGCAATAACTCATAATTATGTAATTGATGAACAAGGCAATTACCCTTCGTGATTTCAACAAAAGGAACTTTTTCTTCCTTTCCTAAGTAAGGAAATTCAATTTCCTTATCTTTATTCGTTAGTCCAGCAATTTGATACACTCCATCCTTTTCAGGTAAGTAATCAACTGAATAAACTTTATCTTTAAACAGGATCATCACCTCTATCGCCTGTTTATTAAGTTCATATTTAAAAATAGGATAAAGCTCATCTGAGTCTTCAAAAATATATTCTGAATAGTCAGAGTTTGGATCAGAAGATAAAGGATAAACGATATAAGGGACTTCTTCCTCTACCATTGGTGGCTGAGCCTTTGGTAATTCTTTTTGTACCTGTTTAGGCTTTTCTTTTTGTGTTGGTGTAGGAACTTGAGGTGGAGCGACTGTATTTAACGGAGAGGCGCCACCTCTTTGAGGATCAAGGTTAGATAAAACAGGAGGAAGCTCATCGTCGGCGACATATTCTCTTAGTTTAAGCTCAACAGTTCCCAATTTTATTGTGCCCCCTAAAGGTACATCTTGGGCAATAACTTTGGCTCCATTTATGAAAGTCCCATTCTTTGAGTTCATATCATAAATAGTGATTCCACGTGGAGTCACTTCTAAAACAGCGTGAACTGATGAAACATCTTTATGGGGAATAACAACATCACACCCTTCTGTTCGCCCAACTAAGTATCGCCCCAAACGCAAATTCTTAACCTTAAAGCCTCTTAGGGCTTGTTTAGGTATTATTTGAAATAATTGTTTATTTTTTCCAATATCCTGTTGCACGTTCTTATCCTCTTATAATACTGAATCGACAGCTTTTTTCATTTGTTGGTTAAAGTTTTTTCTCAAAGGAATCTTATTTTTAAATTTCTTTTTAAAACGTGGAGAAATTGAAAGATCGCCAGGTGAATTATTTGTTCCTTCTACATCTAAAGCATCAAAATCAAAACGTTCATATTTTTTATATCTGTATTTGATCTTTCCCTTTTTAGCATAGCTAAATGAACTTAAAATAAATGATAGAATAACTCCAATTAACAAGAATCTCATCATTTTACTCCTATATACTGCGCCACAGATTGATAATACTCTCTCCAGTTTTTATCAGCATTTTTTAATTCAATATCATTCAATATGTCTTTTGCTTGATCCTTATCTCCAAACAGGTATAAAGCAAGAGAATAATTCACACCTAAACGTGGCAATTCCATAAAACTTTGATCAATTTTTTTAAAGTATTCTAAAGACTTCTGAGGATTATTTTTCATCAGATGGCCTACGGCAAGAATATTTAAAACATCTACATCTTCAGAGTCATCAGTATAGAGTGGCATGATTTCATTCAAGGCCTTCTCATACAGTCCAAAATTTAAATAGAGATTGGCCAAATTATAACGAGGAGTTTTACTAAACTGACCTAAACTACGGGCCTTTTTAAATGCGACTAAGGCACGAGAATAATCCCTTTGTTTCATATACATAACCCCCAGATTATTAAAAGCTGGTGGGTAATCAGACTTTAAAGAAAGTGCTCTATTATAAAATAATAACGACTTTCTATAACTTCCTTCAAGCATGTAACAAGTCCCAATTTGATTCCAATAGATAGGATTTTCTAAGTATTTCCTATTAGTTGAACGCACAAGATTAAACGCTTTTTTAAAATCTCCTTCGTAGCAAGCAGAAACAATTTGTGAGAAGTGACTCTTAATCTCGTAATCTCCATCATAGTGAATGACTCTTTCTAAACTCTCTGCATTGAGTGCACTTGAGTATTTACTCTTAATCGTTGTATAAATATCATCTGATTTACGATATTTTCTTTGCTTAGGAGGTGTAAAATCTTCCTGTTTAATTTCACTCACTTCACTAAAAGTTGTTTTTGGCCCTTTTGAAGCACATGAAACAAGTAACAGAATAAAAGCAATTGCTGTAAATTTATTTATCATTTTCCACCTCTATCCATGAATACTGACTCATCAACCCCAAAAAACTTCACTGGAAACTTGTTTCCTTGGAAATAAAAATTATTCTGATTTAAAATCGAGTTATTTTCAATTGCACTGATAGCCTCTTGCCAATATGTTCGAGCAGCTGTAGTTGCTGCTTGAATAGGAGCAGACAAATCTTTTCTAAAAGCCTCAACATGTTGTTTTTTTAGTCCACTAGGTACAACTGTTTTTAAATTATTGGCAAAGCTTTCATAAGCCTCATGCAAGATCTTATAAGCATTAACAATACCTTTACCTGAACCAATTTTTATGACTTGCTCTGCTTTTTTCTCTAGTCTCTGTAAAAGTGCGAACTTACGATCAAAGTCCTTTTTAAAAATGTCTATACTCGAAAATTTCATCAATTTAAGCTGGCCATAAATTTCTTCCATTTGACGAACATGTTCTTGAGAAAAGAAATCTAAGGCCCTTAACGAAACTGACTGATTCTTCTTTCTTGCCTTTAAATAAAGACCATTAGCAATTTTAACAAATGCCATGACTTTATCACGGTTATTAAATCTTTGATGAATATTTGCAAGGTTTAAAAAATCATCAATAACTTCTGCATAATAATATTTTGAATAACGCACTTTTTGAGCATAAAATTCATATTTGCTCCAATTTCTTTCATAAAAATATTCACGCATAATTTCATATTCAACTTCTTCTCTTATTTTTAAAGGAATTTTACATTTCTTGCCGATAGCCAGGACTTTTTCTGCTTGATCCATTTTTTTATCAGCTAAATAGATAAAAGCTGAGTTTTTAAATGCTGTATACTTTTTACGGGTAGACTTTGAGCATAGTTTTCTGACCAAAAGAGAAGATAAATTAGCCGACTTTTCATATTCCAAACTTGCAAAAAGAAAATTAGCAATCGTTATAAATGAACTTGAAAACTTTAAAACATCATTTGCGGCCATCTCATCCATTGCAGCAATAGACCAACGATAAGAGTTCTCTGTATCTCCTAATTCATAATACAATGCTGATAAGTTATATTTCGCATTAATCTTACTTTTTTTAGTACTATATTTATCTTTTAGGATGTCGAGATATCCCACCAAGGCAATTTTTTTATTACCTACCGATAATTCTTTTTGAACATCCTCTATCTGCATCGTAGTCAATAATTCTTGTAATTTGTTTTTATATTTTGTACTGACACGATATTTTCCGGCATCAATTAAGCCTATCCAAGCGCGAATTTCATCATTATCTCTACGCGCCCTCGCAGCATCCATCAACTTTGCAATCATGGCTTCCTGCTTAATATCATTAGGATAATATTTTACAAAACGGTCCAAAACGTCTTTAGCTTTTGCATAATTTTTTACCGACATATAGTTATTAAATAGACGTTCATAAATTGCTTCGGACTTTTTTCCTTTAGGAAAGTATTTTAAGTAAGCTTCGAAAACAAAAATATTTTCTTTATAACTATTTTTAAGGTGTGAAAGAATAACAAGCATACCATCTATAGATTTTTCTATAAATTTATTTCTTTTGAGTTGCTCACTCACTTTGAGAGTTTCTTTGTAATACTGCAAAGACCTTGAATATAAACGTGTAGCATAAGCTGTTTCTGCTTTTAAAAACTTAAATTCATCGGCACGTTTTTGTTCAATATTTGAAAGCATTTCAAAATAACTAATGGCAAGTTCGGCTTTTGCACGTTGTTGTTTTTTTAATCTTTTATAAGTTTTACTGACGACCTGTCTTTGTAATATTGCTGCCACCTTTTCCATTTGAAACACATAAGTTTTAACTTGGTTACTGCTAAGTAAACGATCATTATAACTAAGATATAATAACTTCGAGGTTAAATGATGTTTTGATATTTTTCCAAAGAGTTGATACAAATTCAGCTTTTCTAAATTAATCTCAACCAGTTTCTTTTTATTTTTTTCATGCTTACCTGCTTGTTCAAGTACCGTACTGGCCAACGCATACTTTCCTTGTGTAATCAAGCTTACGGCTATTCGCAAAAGCTGATCAGTGAAGTTAATCCCAATTTTTTTATAAAACTGCACCCCCTCATCTACTCGATTGGCCGTCGCGTAGAAAAGTCCAATATCACGCTCAACTTGGGCCCGCATGTCTATAAACTTTGAACTACTTGATTTATTAAAAATTTCTTTCATTTTAGCGATGGCCTTAGAATATTGATTACTTCTAAAATAACACCAAGCTAGATTAAATGAATCTTTTGTCCACCACTTGTCCTGATGACTCGACAAAGCAGACTCATATAAAGGAATCGCTTTTTTATATTTTTTATTATTATAATAAATTTCGGCCAATGAAATCTGAGTTTTAACTTTTGTTTGTTTATCGCGACTTGTTCGCGTTGCAAGGCTCAAATACTTAGCTGCCTTACGTTCCTGATTCGCTTCTTTAGCATTAAAGCCAAGAATATAATAAACATCACCCATTTTAGAATAATTACGAAACCTTCTTGTTATTTTAAGACATAATTGGTTGGCTTCTTGAAAGTATTTACTCGATTGTGAAAAGAACGACTTTTTATTGATTCTTTTTCTTTTTTTCGGAGTTAAACTTAGATAATCATTATTTTCTTTTTCTCGGTATAATCTTGCCTTCTCTAAATTAAGTTCGGCCATTCTTAAAAACAAGTCAGGATTATTATGTCCTCGTTGCGCCGATAACCTTCTCACCTCTTGTAATTCTTCATTAATAATATTAATAATTTGTTTTCTTCTTTGATCCAAATCCTGTGAGAAGCTATTCATCCCAAGCAGTGAACATAACAAAAAGAATACAACCTTATACCAAAAACTCATCTAACACTCCGACTTCAAGCCAAATACATAATCCCCAAGCTCATCTGCCCAGAACTCTCCATTAAAATCCCAAAAATATTGTTTTTCATTTCTTTGGATATATTTAATATCTCCACGCTTTCTATCTTTTTGATCAAATGAATAAAGTTTAGCTTTTCTTTGGGCCAAAACTTCTAACTTGATATAACTCATTCCCTCAAAAGCATTATAAAGTTGAGAATAATAAGATGATAGTTTCCCTCGAATATATGAGCCTATAATCATTTTTTGAGAACGAACTGCCTCTTCCAAGTTTTTCACCACAAAATTTTTGAAAGCTGAGTTCGACTTTGCTCGAATTCTTTCAAACTCATTATTAGCTTCCAGTAATTGTCGTTTTAAAACTTCAAAGGCCACTTCACCTTGGACTCCTTGTAATAATGTCGACATTAAAGGAGAAAGAGTTTTTCCAAATTGTTCATAATTGACCATTAAATCATAATATCTATCAAATCTTTTTCCAGTTCTATTCAAATAGCGATTAAGTTTTTTAAAATCATTCCAATAGCTCTTATAAAATCTATCACTCACTTGCTTAGCATCAGCATATAAACAAAGCTTTAAATATGTTAAAGCATTAAGAACATCAACCTCGGGATTAAAAAAACGTTGAAAAACAGGCGCCTTATAGCTTACGAGCTTACCCAAAGTTCTATTATAATTTTTTTGATAAAAACTATTCCATGCTTCTTCAAATAAAATTTCAGGCCATATTCGCGATTCTTTAGATATATCTAAATACAAAAGATCACTTTGAGAATGATCCTTTAAAGCAAACTTAGCTCTGGCCTTACCAGCGATACAATAATCCCGATTAAGTTTTAATGATTTATTTCCAGCTTCAACCGCAATATTTTCACACTCTTCAAAAACTTCAAAAGCTTGTCGATTCATTCCCTTAAGGGCATAAATCGTTGCCTCCATATTTCTTGCATAAGCATAAACTGGGTGTGATGAGGGTATTCTCTTTAGATTCGTTAGAGCTTTAGCATATTTTCTTTCGCGGAAAAGTTTTTTTGCCATGATATAACCAATACTAGGCGAGCGCGAACGCACTAAATAACGATAAGGTAGAGTTTCAAATTGTTTTATCCCTACAACTTGAATCATCTTTGCAAAAGCTCGTTCAACCTCAGAGCTTAAGTTTTTGGTATCTTTTGTTAAATATTCTTTCATCATCGGAAGTGCTGAATAATAATAGCCTCCCTCCACTAATTCAATAATTAAGTTTTTGAGACGACTTGAACTATTTGATTGTTTTATGGCCTGTTGAGCACCCTTCCAACTTGCGTGCACATTTCCAATGATAAAAGCAGTCATAATTAATAGTCTTATTTTTGAGAACATCCTGTTCACCTTTATCCAAATGAATCTTTATTAAAACGTATAGTTTAGTCCAATATTAAAATTGTAGTAGTGACTCCATCTTTTTTCTGTATCACCCTGTTCAATGGTCATTTCCGCATTTACATGTTGGGCCCTAAAGTCAACTCTTGTACTCCAAGCCGGTGTGATATAAAAACGCAGTGCTGTCATCCAAGTAAAGCCCGACAGAGTTTCCTTGGTTAAGTCATCGGCAGAACTTCCCCCAATAAACTCATTACGATTATCAAGAGTTGTCATATTGGTAATCCCAGCTCCAAACATCCAGTCGTAATAGAAAATTTTATTAAAAGTATTAATCTTTGAGTAAAATGGAGACCACATTAACATCGCGCTTGAAGCCGTATCAACTTTTCGATAAAAAGGAACTGACCCCTGAGCGTTTACAGCATCACTGGTTTTGTTCTCAGCTCCATTGGCTTTTGTATAGGAAAGCTCTAATCCCCAGTCTTCACTAAAGAAAAATCCACCAATAAGATTTGCTTCATTACTATCAATATAGGCTCCAGAAACTGAACATCCAAGTGTTCCCCCAATATAAACATTTCCTTTTTTTCTGAATTTTCTATTTTGTAAAACATAAACCTCTTTATCCTGGTCTAACCATGAAAAGTTATACATTGAATCTTCAGCGCTAAAAATAAAGGTTGAATAAATAAGGAGAAAAAATGACAAAATTCGTTTCATAACCATCCTTGGTATTAAAAAATCTTTCTAACGTATTAAATTTTATCACTAAATAATTTTGGTGCAATACGATGCTTAGGATTTCTGACAAATAATTTTATAGGGGCAAAAAGCACAGTGCTCTTCATTTTCTAAATCAGGTCTATTTATTTCCTCACAGACAGCATTTAAATAGTTTTCAACATCTGTATACGAAACAGTTTTATCAACTATCTTCTGTTCATCAACAAAACATATGACTAATTTTATCTGTTGATCCTTGGGTACTTCATGTAATATATATTGTGCGAAAGCATAACAAAAAAGTTGGAAATAATAACTTTTAAGCTTGTTTTCACTAAATCGGCCCGTTTTAAAATCCCATACCTCAGAGGAAGAAACTTTATCATTCGAATATAAAACCAAGTCAGGTATTCCTGACACCATATAATTAAGGAGTTCGAATTTTATTGGTTTCTCAGATATAATTTTATACTTATCCACATATTTTTTTAATTTATCAACAACCCAATTTAAATTTTCTCTATCAGATGATTTCATAAGAGAAAAATCATCAACTTTTCTCTGAAACTCTGATTTTAATATCTCAGAAAGAATCTCATGAATAAGTGTTCCACGCCCAGCAGATGAAAGACTTGGTTCGGACAAGTCTTTAGTTTGAGCATAAAGATCCGGTTTTAGCTTAACAAGATCTAACTCCTCTTCAGACACTTTACAAATATTTTTTAAATAAAATTTTCGCGGACAATCTGCTAAGGTGGCCAACTTAGTAATGGAAAGTTCTGGTAAGATAAATAATGATTGAGTTTGAGTCATAACTTGTAAACCCAAATTATCAATATGAAATAAAGGTTTTCTAATATCTATCTTTTCAAGATAAGACTTCTGAAAGTCATCAGAAATATCTAAATTTTGCTCATTAATGGCTTTAAAGGTTTTATTTTGTTCCCGCCAAATCTCAAAAGCACTCCACCATGAGCCAGATGATTTTTTCGTTCTGCCTACATGTGAGAAGTCAATTTCAACAAAAGATAAAGTCTTTTGGGCCCGAGTATTGGCCACATAAAAAAGTCGTTTTGATTCACTAAACTCTTTGTGCTTAGTTAATTCTTCCTCTAAAAGATACTCTGGAGTCTTAAACTTGTTTTTGCCGTGAATACTTTCACTCCATTTAAAACTACATGGTAGTTTTCCAATCAAAGACTTCATCGTTGGAAAATTTTCATTAGTATACAGCCCCCCTACTAAAACATGCTGAAACTGTAGTCCCTTTGAACCATGGGTTGTCATAATTTTAACTGAATCAGGATCTTGCCCGTATTGAAAGTCTAATGAATAAGAAGAATCATACTGACTCATCAAAAGCTTTAAAAGTTCACTGATATTCCCATGAGTTGTTTCAATCAAAATCTTAAGTTGTCCAAGATTATTTTTATAGTTTGAGTTCTTAAAGCCCAATTTATAAACAAAATTGCAAAAGGAATGATAAAGGCCATAATAATTAATATTTTTATAAAACTCGGTAATGAGCTGCCCATAGACATCTTTTTCATAGACTCCTCCCAACAGTGAAATATAAGCCTTTAAACTATAAAAAAGATAAGCGTCCTTTTTTTCATTTTCATCAAATTGATTGGCCAAAAGCTCATAAAAAATTCCACAGATTGGGTCTTCCAAAAAGGGTATTTTAATTTGTGCTGTAAACCCAATTTCATTTTTGATTAATAAGTCGATGAGAATCAAACTTGGCTTTAACCTTTTATAAAGAATGGCCACTTCATCATTTTGAGCATGGAGACTTTCAATTTTCTTTAATAGAGCTAAGGCTTCAATATAATCAACATCAGCATTAGAAAGTTTTTCATCATCTGCTAAAAAATCAATTTGAGTCTTCAATAAATTAATTTCTCCGGATTCCTCTTGAGTCGACGGGACTTCCTGATAGGCCACAGGAACAGCATAGCTATCATGACCTTGATAATTGTGTCCGGCTTGAAAGATAAAATCAAAAAACACGTTATTAAAATTGATAATATTTGCAGATGACCTGTAATTATTGGCCAAACTTAAGTTTTTAGGAATCTTTTTTTCACAAGCAAGAAAAACTCCAAGTTCTCCACCACGAAATCCATATATCGCTTGCTTGAGATCTCCAACACAGAAAAGTCGTTGATAATCTTTTTGAATAATATTTTCTAATATTGAAAACTGAATATAAGAAGTATCTTGAAATTCATCAACAATAAAATATTGGTACTGTTTTGATATTTCCTGGCTTGTTTTTTTATCTTTTAGTCCTTGATAAACAATATACTCCAAATCGGAAAAAGTGACTCCATCGCAACAACTATATTCATTCTCTACAAAGTCCACAAGTTCTTTAATCGCTTGGAACCATGGCAAAATAAAGTGTTCAAAATGCTCATGATATTTTTTAAAATGTTCGCCATTTTTTTTCAGAAAATCTTTTACATACTTAAATCTTTCATATGATTCAATAAGCTCAGGTGGGGTTGTTTTCGCCGAAGGCTTTGCCGGAATTTTAAAGTTTCTTTGCTCAAAAAAATCTTGCATTTTCAACACAGAGTCAAGATCGCATTGAAAGCCCTTTTTTTGTTTCAAAAATTCTAAATAAACTTGACACAATTTTTTATCTTCAAACTCTGAAAACAAGGACATTTCAATTTCTTCATCTAAAAAATCTTTAATCCCAACACTGTACAATAGCTCATCAATTGAAGTATCGACATTATGTTCATCGTAATGATTAATATCAATTTCATTCCAATAATTTCTTAAAGTTGGATCTGAAAAAATACTACACAAAGAACTTAATATATTGTTCTTATCTTTTAAAATAACATCATAGACTCGAGAATGCTTAGCAGCGTTTTGCTCTAGCCAAGATGAAAAAATTCCAGAGATAGTTTCTTTAAACTCACTTTCACTCAAGATGTCCTGTTCAGCTGAGACACCTTTAAAAAAACCTTGTTTAATCAGTTTATAACAGAATCCATGAATAGTACTAATATTGAGATAATCAAGATTATTTTTTAGTACTTTCCAATAATCCTTTAAGTCTCCGAGCAAAGCTTTTTCTTCAAAGGCTTGAATGAGTCTAATCTCTAACTCTCCAGCAGCTTTCTTAGTAAAAGTCATGAGAACAATGCTTCTAAATTTTGACTTAATAAATAAGTCAAAGCTTCCCTTTTGTTCATCCTGTTTAAATTCGTCAATCCACTTACCTGCTAAATAAAGCATATGCTCTTTAAGCACAAATGTTTTTCCAGAGCCTGCTCCGGCTTTCAATAAAACCCCACCAGAGTGCTCTATAGCTGCTAATTGTTCTTTATTTGGAGTCGTCACAGAGCTTCCCTTGGGCATATATTTTTAAGTGTGCAAAACTGACAAGCTTCCTTATCTAAGGGTCTAGGGGGAAACTCCTTATCCCTGCGCAACGCCTGAACTAAATTTTCCTCTTGTTCTTTATAGGTGCTCAAAAATTCCTGCATCTCATCTAAAGCTTTAACTTTGGCCACAAAGACATCCTGCTTAAAACTTTTGGCCTGCTCGAAATCATCAGTAAAAAACATAGAGTTTTCAAGATTCGAAAGATCCATATAACCTAACCAAATTTTCTTTGTCGGAACAATCTTATTTAACTTATTTAATCGCTGATAATAAAACCATAATTGTATTTGATCATAATTTAAAATACTTATAAAAGAAGTAAAAATTCGATTACTACGTTTAAAGTCAATAATAAATTGATGCTCATCACTTTCAGCAAACAAATCCACACTTCCCAAGTATTGAATGCCCTCTTCCTGCACGTCAAAATCGTACTCAAAATGAAAATAAAGTCCATAGTTTTGCTTTAAACGAATTAATGACTGGATAGCAGAAGTGGTATAGGCTTTTAACTCGACTAAAATATCTTTTTGGGATGTGACTTTCTTTTGCTTGAGATACTTGGCCAGAACATGATGAATAACATCGTGATGCTTTTGTTCATCATATTCACTATTTTGCTTAAGATAAAGTTCCAAAATCTTATGTTCAATTTGCCCTCTTTCAAGAACATTAATCTCATCTTTAAAATCTATCTGCGGTGATAATTTTGCCAAATATTGCAAATAATATTTTTGAGGACATTCCTTGTATTTTTGGAGACGAGAAGCTGAAAGTCGACTTAAAGAAAAATCTTCTTTAACTAAAAGATTATATTGTTTTCTTATGGGATCTTTAAGAAAGACTGAAGTATTTTCTAGCTCTAAAAAGGAAAACAAACGACTTATACTTACATCGTGTTCTAAAAGATGATTTTCAACATATAAATCCACATTATTATCAGTTAAAAATTCTTTAAACTTAGACTTCAAAAGCTCAGATTCAAGCTCTGCTCTTCTTAAAGGGCCAATTGAGCTTAAATATTTTTCTACATTTTCTGTATACTGTGCACCACTTCCCTTTAAAGATCCATGATTAGAGTTCATAGCAAAAACAACATTTTTTTCTTTAATAAACTCAATATCTTGAATAGAAATAACTTCATTTGAAGCAGAGGAAGATAAAGTGGCCAGATTTACTCGGGGTAGGTCCAAGCTAACTGATTCTTTAATAATCTCAAATGAAAAAACATCGAGTTGATTATTTTCTTCTGCCAAGCCTTGCCATTGTTGTAGTTTATCACTTAAAAGCAAACCACATTTGATCTCTCTAAACTTTTTAAACTCTATCAAATAATCTAAATGATGCTTTAATTTTTCTTCAATCTTTGCGATGGCCTGTGGCCCTGTCACCAACCATGAGTCCACCTCTGAGATCAAACTTAAAAAATCTTCATTAAAAAGATCAATCTCAGACTTGAATTTCAAATCCGTAAATGGCAATTCCTGAATACTTTCTCGAGTTATATTTTTTTCGGCCAAGACAAGTACTTTTTCCTCTTCACCAACCTCTTGTTCAAGAACTCTTCCCATATAATTTTTTGAAAAACGAAAAAGTTTTCGCTTATTCAAAAACTGGATTGGCTCACCCAAGTCTACAATTTTTGTATTGTGATCATCAAACCAACGAATCCAATCAATCGCTTCTGAACTCTCATAAACCTCTTTATAAAAAGGAATGACAACATCTTCTCTTAAGGCCAGTGACTTTATCAAATCCACCTGTGAAGCTGTCATAAACTCAAAGCCATAAAAAACAATATTCCTTTGGGTTTCATAACTTGGCAGCAAGTCTCCTGCACGTAATTTTTCAGACAGATAAAAATAAGATTGATGTTCATCGATCAGCTCAAGCTGAGCTAAAAAGCGATGAAGCCATAGAACCCCTGAACGAAGCTCCTCATCATAATGCTCTAAGACAGTTTCCAAAACTTGATCGGAAATAGAAAAACTTCTAAACTCAGTAAGAAGATTAAAAGCACGTTTAAAGTCGACAATATTATTTCTTCCTATTTTTTTCCAGATTGCGCCCAGAATCAAAATAAGCTCAGACTTTCCCTTATATCTTTCTAGAACTTCTTGATCCCCTAGGGCCGTTAATTCATTTTTTATAAACTTTGAAATAGTGATGGCATCAACTGCTCCTTGGGAAGGAAGCCGCTTTCGCACCCCGTCAGCAATCTTAGGATTAGGGGTGACAATTGTGCCAACTAGAATCTTTTCAGATATTAAGGCATCGAAAAAATCATTAGTTTTATGAATTAGAACAATATTAAGCATCTTTTATTTTCACCTAAAAAGTTGTATGAAGATCCTACCTTAAAAAAATGACAAAAAAAATGAGTATTTATATGTCTAATCCAAGTCGCCAATATTCTTTCTTACACAATGAAAATGGTTTTTCTATCAGCTTAATAGAGGGGCATTCACTTATCCAAGAGTTAAGTCAAATCCACAATATAGGGCCCCATGCTTTAAACTACTACAGATCAACTGTTTTGAGTTCACTCCAAATGTTAAATTTTTTAAAACCAGGTGAAAATCTAGGTTTTTATATTGATAGTGAAGAGCCATATTATAGATTTAAGATTGAAATTTCAAACAATGGACAGCTGAGAACTCTTTTATTGCCTGAAGACTTTGAGGATTTTCCTACCAAATTAACAGGGAATTGCCGCCTAAATAAAATGTCCCCTGGTCATGAGCCTTACTCATCGATTTTAGATTTCACTGAACACCCAGTTAAGAACCTTATTAATGAAGTTTTAGAAAAGTCATATCAGACTAAATCAAAAATTATTATCAGTGATGATTGTTCTTCCAGCATTATGGTAACGAAATTACCTCCCACCAATATCAATAAGAAAATTGAAGATTTTGATGACTTAAGCTTAGAAGATATCATCAAGAAATTCGACAAACTTATTAAAGCCGCTCTTCTTATTCCAGATGCTGACGTCAAAACAATGGAGGAGCTATTTTCTCAAGCTGGACTCACATATCTTGGAAGTAAAGAAGTGAGATTTCATTGTCCTTGCTCTCATGAAAGAATGGTGGAAAATCTCTTTACTCTTTCAGAAAAAGATCGAGAGCATATTTTCCAAAAAAGACCAGTTATTGAAACTCGCTGTGACTATTGCAATACTGTCTATGAAATCAAAAAAGAAGAAATTATTAAGCCACTACACTAATTCTCAAAGGGGTTAATAATAGAAAACTCTAAACCTTGTTGCTTTGCACCACTAAAGATCCTTTTTAGGAGATCACTTTGTTCATAAACACCACAAAAGTTCTCGGCCCTAGCACCAGTTGCATAAAGTGGAGAAACAAGTTTACGCTTACTGATTTTGATGTTGCGACCTTCATTCTCGTAAGCTTTCCATTCTTTACCTGAACGTGGAAAATTAAGCTCAACTCCAGCTGCACTTGTCACTAAAACTAAAATATCACTAGAGTCTTTGGCCAAAGATTGAAAATAATCAATGACTTCATTGATCTCAGCTAACTCAGACTTTGCTTCCTTAATTCTTTTTTGTTTAAGAAGGTTTAAATATTGAAAATTTCTAATGACATAGAGGTAGTTCTTTGTATTTTTTTGAAATAGAGAAAAATTACTTTCTATATTTCGTGATAAACTCGTAAAACATTTTCCTGTCGAACAAGATTTATCGAAATAAACATCTCCTTGTCGAAAAGAATTTTTTTCTCCAATATGAAATAATTTTGCATCTTTAGGAGGCACTCCCATTTTCCAAAAAATGACATCATTTAAATAATTAGACGAAACATTTTTGCAATCCTGCGACTTTAATAAAGACTGCTCCTTATTAGATTCTCCCTCAAAAATTCCAATCTTGTAGTTTTTATCTGAAATATATTTCCAAATTGGTCTTTGCTCAAAATCCTCACAACTATTTTTAATATTTTTTTTACCAGTCAATTGACTAAGGAAATTTTCATAAGCACTTGGTCTTAAATCATATAAATTATAATCCCAAGTTGTTCCGACACACAAAGACTGTTCAAATGCTGTTTTCTTTTCTCTGGAGGGGTAAGAAAACTTTAACAGGGCCATATGTTCAGCAGAAAAGCCAGCTAGCTGAACCCAAATAATCTTAGTTGGGATCTTTCCAAATTGATGTTTTTTTAAATTTAAACTAGTTACCTGAGCACAACTTCCGCATAAAAGTAGCATCAATATCAAAAAATTATTTTTAAACAAAACTTTCCTCACTTTCTATTCTCGATCTAATATGCGCCAAATTTAAAAAATGATTTCCTAAGACAACTAACCAAATAAAAATCAAATTAAACTCCCATATATTCTGGGTTTTAATAAAAAATAAAGCAACACATACAGGCAACAAATATATCAAATAGCGCCGCAAATATCGGTAATAGACTTTTCTTTTCCATAAAATAATATGTAAAATAACATAATGCCCCATGCAAATGAAAGCAATGTACTCTAAATCAAAATAAAGGCCTGCTAAAAAACCTATAAGAGGAATTCTCCATATGGTTTTAATTTTTTTTCCTTCTAATTGATCAAGAGTAAGTAAAGTCACCAACGCTAAATAAAGTGAAAAGAGTAAAGTCACAACCACCTTTAAGACTTGTTCATAATGATACATTGAAATTAAATCTTGAAAAAAAACTGCTTGAGACACAACCAAAGCCCATACGGAAATGACATGCGTCGTAATAAAAAACTCTACAGTTTTAAAACGATTAATTTGAAGTAAACAACGAGAACCGTACCAAAAACTAACAAATCCCAAAAAAAATAAACTTAAGATATCTATATTCACATTCATGACTTAAAATAATAGTTATTATATATATAATAGAATATAGTTAAAGTTTTAGGAAAGCTAACGTTATTTGGGAAAGGTAACGTTATTTAGGAAAGGTACACCTACGAAAGGAGATGTGATGGATCCAACATTGGCCACCAGGGAAATTTTTTGGCAAATCCCTTTTTCATTTAAAGTTGCAATGTATATTTTTATGTTTATTGCCTTAGGAGTCTTTGCTTATGGGGTCATACAAAAACTTAAGTATGTTACTCAAGGAAATGGGATAAAAAGTCTTCTGCCAAAACAATTAAACTGGAAAAACTTTATTCAAACGATTTTTTTTACAGGAAAGGTCACTCGAGATAAAAAAGTTGGATTTTTCCACAGTCTCATCTACTACGGTTTTGTCATTTTATTAATTGCAACTGAGTTAGTCGCTATTCATGCAGACTCTCCTTTTAAAGTTTATCAAGGAACAACGTATATAGTGATTTCTTTTTTAGCTGATATTGCCGGTGTCGCAATTCTCATTGGACTTTCATTGGCCTATAAGCGCCGCTATATCGACAATCCTAAATATCTTTCTGCGACTCGTCCAAATAATGAAAAATTTATGTATGCCATGATCTTCGCCTTAGTTATTATCGGGTTTTTGCTAGAGGCCATGCGTATTGTTGGAGCAGGAATGCCTGGGCAAGAAGCTATTTGGTCACCTGTTGGCTTTGTTCTTGCGCTAGGAGTTAATGCACTAGGCCTGTCAGAAACTCTCCTCGTCAATATTTACAAAGGTACTTGGCTATTTCACATGCTAAATACGATGGTCTTTATAGCCTGCATAAGTCACACTAAGTTTTTTCATATGGTAGCACTTCCATTTAATGCGCTCGTTACACCTTTTAGAAGAGGTGGAGTTCTTGAGCCCATGAATTTTGAAGATGAAACAGCTGAAACTTTTGGCTTGGGTAAGGCCAGTGAGCTGAGTGCGAAACAAAGAATGGACACCCTTTCTTGTGTTGAATGTGGAAGATGTACTCAAGTTTGCCCGGCCAATATTGCTGGAAGACCACTTGATCCCAAACTCATTATTACTAAAACAAGGGATAATATTGAAGAGGCCAAAGGTGAAGATGTTGATTTTTGGGAAAAACAAGTTTTTACTTCAGCGGAATTAGACTCATGTACAACCTGTGGTGCCTGTATGGAAGAATGCCCAGCAAATATTGAACATGTTCAATCCATAATGGGCTTAAAAAGATATAAGGCCCTCACCCTAGGTGATATTCCTCCTGAGGCTGCGACTTCTGCTAATAATATTCGAGTTAATGGAAATCCATGGGGCGTTTCACAAGATGATCGTTTTCAATGGGCCGATGGATTGGATGTACCAGTTATTGAAGCAGGTAAAAAAGTTGATTATCTTTATTATGTCGGTTGTGCTGGATCATATGATGCTTCAAACCAAAAAGTTGTTAAAGATACAGTTCAACTCCTTAAGAAAGCCGGTGTTGATTTTGCAGTCATGGGAAAAACAGAGAAATGTAATGGTGATCCAATTCGCCGTTTTGGAGACGAATATACTTTTTTTGAGGTAGCGATTGAAAATATTGCTAATATGAGACAATACGACTTTGGAAAAGTTGTCACTCATTGCCCACACTGTCTGCATACCATTGGTAAAGAATATGCAAAATTTGATGATGGTGATTTTGAAACAATTCACCACACTGAACTTTTAGCTGACTTGGTAAAAACTGGAAAACTCAAACCAACCAAAGAAGTAAAAGAGGAACTCACTTTCCACGACCCTTGTTATTTAGGACGCCACCATGGTGAATATGACGCACCAAGAGAGGTGTTAAAAAGTATTCCTGGGGTTGAAATTAAAGAAATGGTCAAAAATAAAGACAAAGCGCTGTGCTGCGGCATGGGTGGTGGAAACATGTGGTATGAAATGCATGAAGGAAATGACTTAGTCGAAAACCGCCTTGAACATGTTGGTGAAACAAAAGTCTATAAACTTGCTACTTCATGCTCTTTTTGTATGATAAACTTTAACTCAGGTAAAGGAAAAGTAAAAGAAACTGAAGAGCTTGAAGTTGAAGATATTGCATCAATTTTATCAAAATCTGTTGAATAAATATCTAAGAGAGGTGATTCTCACCTCTCTTATCTTAATCTCATTTAAGAGCTTTGCCCAAGATGGCCTCTACAAATCTTTTTATACTTTAGTAGAAGATCAAAAAACCAAATATAATAAACTCATCAACNCTCTTTTAGGCCAAGAGTTTGATAGTAAAAATCTCAGTGATATTGAAGATATTACACTAGATGAAAATTACTTAAATCTTATTTTACAACAGACTCCGACTCGTTACACTTACTTGGCCACCAAAGATAAATGTTCGCTTTATGATCTTCTTGCGGCAAGGATTTTGCGCTCTCCAAATGGGGAATTACAATATGTCATTTTTAATTATCAAGATGGTTCTCAAAAAAACAAAAAAGCTTTGATGGAAAGAGAAGAGTTTTTAACTAAAGTGGTTCAAGTCCAATGCCCAAAAGTACTCCAGTTTAGACAATACTTTCAAAATAAGAATCTTTCAAAAACTGTAAAAAATATAAAGATAAAAACACCTAAATCCTATGAAGAATGTCTTTCGTATATGCAAGACTTTACTAACGATTACAAAGCTCCCTATCTCTGTAAGATTACCGACAATATTACAGCTATTCCCCACTTAGAAGTTCAATTAAGAAACTTACCTAAATCAAGTCCAAGACAAAAACAATTACTTCAAAAAGAAATTCAACTGGCCAAAAATCAAAAAGCTATTTTAAACCAAGAAGCTTACAAAGTTCTTACAAAAAGGTGTGCTCAACTCAACACTCCCGAACTTTATTGCCAGAGCTATTTTGAATCAAGCTTGTGGCGACAAATCCATCGAGTCTCGCCAAATTCAGAGGTTCTTCAGTCCTTTTGTCCTCAAAAGAACTCCACCAGCTGTATCGAAAACTTAGAAAATGATTCTTCATCATGTCTCTTCTCTGGGGCACAAAAAACTTTTTCTCTCTCTCCAAGACCCAATTGTAAGCAGATATCGAGATCACTCAAAAAATCCAGACTTTATTATCAATACTCCGACTGTCCAGGAAAAACAGGTCAGGAGAATATTACAAGCATGGCCAGAATCCTTAATCACTTCAATCCTAAGCCTACTAAAGAAAAATTAAATAACTGTGAACTCTATTCAACACTGCCTTTTGCAAACTTCGCCTTAGAAAATACAACCGACCGTAGTTGGGACGTCAAACTATGTTTTTTAGATAAAATTATTGGAAATGAACGAGTTTGTTACCCTGTAGTTATGGGAGCCGTCGCGGGTTCATCACTTTCACTTCCAAAGGTCGTAGCCAAAATTGCTTCTCGACTTAGAGGCTATACTGAAGACAAATGTCAAATTGTCAGTAAAGAGGATTATAAACCGGCCCTCTTACAGTTTAAGTCTGGCTGTCATATTATTAAAGACAAGAAAAACTGCAATGGTGTTAACTGCCCTTTTAAAGTTATGTTAGGTGAAAGAGAGTTCGATAAATTTAGTATTGAAGCGCAGTCCATTTTTGATTTTCTTCCTAATGATTTTATCAATGAAAACAAGTCTCTTTTAAAGTTATTTTCTAAAACATCTAAAAAGACTTTAAAAAAGATTTCGAATATGACTTTATTTTTAAATACTTTTAAACAACAAAAAAATGCTTTATTCGTAGGAGTTGGATGTGCAGAAGATCTACTCCCTAGTTTTTTCAAGATGAATTCACTAAACCAATGTACAGCTTTAAGCTTTATTAGTGATGGGTACTATAAAAGTAAAGGGCTTTATGCTCTTAATACTAGAACAGCAATAGATCATATTCATGCCCCAAGGATTATTCCCTGGGGACATATTTTTTCTGCGATCAAAAGATACCAAAATTTACACCCGATAAGCTCCTGGGAGTTTTATGCAATATATTAAATACTTGCTTACCCTATTCTCCATTTCTATCCAGGCTGAAGTTGCACAACTCCAAACAAAACAGGATATTTCAAAAATACGCTATATCTCTTCAGACGGAAAATTTACTTATTACCAAAAGAACTCAGGAGAATTACAATTATCCACTAACTATAATTTCACCACACTTCTCAAAAAGCCTAAACTCACTCAATACAACCTTTTTACATCACCAAAAGAGAGTGTTCTTATCATTGAAGCTATCGAGCAATATTATTCAAACCAAGGTTTAAGAAAAAATAATACAGTTTATACATCCGCCGTGGGTGAACAAGAAAAAATTGAAAAAATAGGTAATGGGCGCTCGCCTAAGCTTCATCTTGATGACAATTGGATAAGCTTTTATCAACCTCAAAAAGGAAATATTGTCTTTCACAATCTCTCCGCTAAAATTCCTAGTAAAAAAATTACTCTTACTAATAAAATAAATCCTTATTTTATCCCTACGGTAGGAATGATCACTCCTAACGATATTATTTATACCGATTTAAATCTAAAAGGATTAAGCGCCCTTATTCAATATTCATTTATAGAAAAAAAATTCAGCACTATTTATAAAGCCAAATCCCCTGGAACCAAAATTGAATTTTGTCGCTACCAAAACAAACTTATCGTTGGTGAGTTTCCTCATTCTGGAGTCGAAAGTAAGTCATCTATCCGTGTTATTCCACTTTTTAAAAATAAAAACTATCAAAATCAATCAGTCATCTATACAAACGATCTCAATGATATTGGAAATATGGTTTGTAAAAAGAACAAAGTTTTCTTTATCAGAACAAATGAGTATCATCCTCAGATCAATAAAGGAGATACAGATATTTACTCCCTTGATATTGAAAGTAAGAAAATCAAACGCCAAACAAATTTTAAAAATGTGACACAAATTATTCCAATGGGGAACTTAATTCTGACAGTAGAAAAAGGGAAATATTATATCGTAGAAGGCAATCAAAAATTAATTAATGATCAAATTAAGGAAGATAATTAATGAAACTTATCTCTTTTATACTTCTCTTTTCTTTTAAAATAGCTATGGCCCAAGATAATTATTTATCAGGAATTAGCCTCAACCAATCCGCTTACACACTTAAATTAGTTCTCGACCACTTAAAAAACTCAAATCCAACTCTAGAACAACAAAAAAAAGCTTTAAAGCTCATCTATGACATGAATCAAATTTCTCTTCCTAATGACGAGATTCATCTGACCTTTATGAGTACAACTGAGACTTTTAAAAGTTTATTAAATCAGAAATTTTTTAAGCTCAATACTGAAGTTTCTAAAGAGGAAATTAAAAATCTCAAAGAAAAATATAACAAACATAAAAATTCCTATACTAGTCTGGGAGCGTTTATTATCGAAGGTGTCTTAAATGATTTTTCAAGTAAAAAAGACCCTTATTCACCACCTAAAAAACAAGCCTATATGATACAAAAATTTTCAGGCCCTTGGGTTCAGCTGGCCTTACAAAAATCACCACAAGCCTTTTCAAGTCTTCTCACAAAGCAGGCACTGATTTATTTGAATAACCTCCACAAGCAACTTTTAATTTTTAACTTACATCTTACAAAGAACACTCAAAAAACCCCCTTATTCCTTCCTTTGAATCCCTTAGATCTTTTTCCCTCAAATGAGAAAACCTCACCTTCCCAGATCGACCCAAAACAGGCGATTGAAAATCTTCATATCGGGCCAACTGAGGGTGCTAATGAAAAAATTGATCAACTCTTAAAGAAAATAGATCAAAATATTGAGCAATAAAGTTTTTAAATAACAATGCATCGGTCTACTCAGCCGGTTTAAAATACAAAAAATCGAAACACTTAAGATTAACAAGACGCATTTCTTTTGCTACAACCTATGAGTTATATAAAAAGGACTAGAACAAAATGACTCTAAGCAAAAAACCCTATAAAGGATGTAGAGACTTTATCCCCAAAGACATGCGAATCAGGGAGTTTCTCTTTAATAACATGCACAGTTCTGCCAAGAAATTTGCCTATGAACCCTACGATGGCCCATTGCTAGAAGAGGTTGAGCTATACAAAGCAAAATCTGGGGAAGAATTAATTAATGATCAAATTTATTCTTTTGAAGACAGAGGTGGACGCCAAGTGGCCATTAGGCCAGAAATGACTCCTACTCTCGCTAGAATGGTTGCTGGAGTTCATCGTGAAGTTCCTAAACCTCTTCGTTGGTACTCTATTCCAAACCTTATGCGCTACGAAAAACCTCAACGAGGTAGAGTAAGAGAGCATTGGCAATACAATGTTGATATTTTTGGGGCCCCAAAAAACTTAGGCGAAGTAGAAATACTAAACCTCATTATAGACTTTCTCACTGGCTTTGGAGCCGACAAATCAATGTTTAGCATTTTGATAAATGATAGAAGTATTGTCGATAGTCTCTTCTGCCAAGTTTTGGGTCTAGACGAAGAAAAAAGTTATAAACTCTACAAAGTCATTGATAAAGCAAAAAAAGTAAGTGCTGAGAAATTGGATAAGATGATCATCGAAACAATTGAGGACACAAAAAAGATTGACGCTTTTAAGGAATATCTCAGTTGTTCAACTTTTGAAGATATTTTAGCTTATATTCAAAAACATCAGCTCCAAGAGCAAACTCAAGACTTTGCTCAGTTTATCCAAATGGTAAAAGAATTATCAATGGCCGATTATATTCAATATGATCCCACTATTGTTCGTGGCTTAGACTACTACACAGGAATTGTCTTTGAAATTTTTGACAAACACCCTGAAAACAATCGCGCTATAGCTGGTGGAGGCGCCTACGCCAATCTTCTTCAGATTTTTAACGAACCTGCTTTAAGTGGAGTTGGTTTTGGACTTGGAGATGTCACCTTAAAAGACTTTCTAGCAACTCATAATCTTCTTCCAGATTTTACCCATGCCCAAAATGATCTCTATGTTTTTTACACACAAAAAGAACAACAACTAAAATCGCTCAACTGGTCAAATGATCTCAGAGCTCATAATTTAAATATCGAGCTTCATTTAGGTGAAATTAAATTCAACAAAATTTTTAAACTTGCTCAAAATAAAGGTTATGAACACATCGCTATAATTGAAGAGAGAGATGGCAAAGTCACCGCTCAACTTAAAAACCTTAGCGACAAATCATCTGAGGTTTTTGAACTTACTGATATTCAATCAATCAAAAAATATCTGAAAAAAGGATAAATTATGACACTCGAAAGTCAACTTCCCAAAACTTTCAATCCTAATGATGTAGAAGAAAAATGGTACAAAGCTTGGGATGAAGGAAAATACTTCAAACCAGTTCAGCGCAATAAAAATAAAAAGCCCTACTCTCTTTTAATGCCTCCCCCCAATGTTACAGGTAGGCTTCACATGGGACATGCTCTTAATCATACGATTCTAGATATCCTTACGCGATTTAAAAGAATGCAAGGACATGAAACCTTATGGATTCCAGGCCAAGACCATGCGGGTATAGCAACACAAGCAAAAGTAGAACAAAAAATATTTCAAGAACAGGGTAAAACAAAACATGACCTAGGGCGAGAAAAGTTTGTTGCTGAGATTTGGAAGTGGAAAGAAGAATATGGAAACCATATTATGGAGCAATTTCATAAACTCGGAGACTCATGCGACTGGGACTATTTTACTTTTACCATGGATGAGGGCCCCAATCTTGCTGTCAAAAAGTTTTTTGTCGACATGTATAATGAAGGGCTTATTTATCAATCAGACTATATTATCAATTGGGATACAACCTTACAATCAGCGATTTCAGATGCAGAGGTAGAGCATAAAGAAGTCAATGGAAACTTCTACCACCTTCACTATCAAGTCAAAGACTCCAATCAAGTTTTAGAAATTGCCACAACAAGGCCTGAGACTTTATTTGGAGATACGGCAGTTGCTGTTAACCCAAATGACGATCGCTTTGAACATCTTATTGGAAAAAAGGCTATCGTTCCTATCTGTAACCGTGAGGTTCCTATTATTGCAGATAAACACGTCGACATGGAAGTGGGAACAGGATGTCTCAAAGTTACACCTGGACATGATTTTAATGATTACGAAATTGGAAAAAGAAACGAACTTGAAATTATTAATATTCTTAATAAAGATGGATCACTTAATGAAAATGCAAAAGCTGTAGAAGGCTTAAACATCAAAGAGGCCAGAAAAAAAACAGTCGAATTGCTTAAAGAGACCCAGCAACTTATCAGTACCAAACCACATACTCATCAAGTTGGTCACTCTCAAAGATCAGGTAGTGTTGTTGAACCAATTGTTTCAAAACAATGGTTTTTAAATACAGAAAAGATGGCGGAAATTTCTGTTCAGGCGGTTGAAAACGAAGATATGAAGTTTTTTCCCAAGGGATGGGAAAATACTTATTTTTCATATCAAAAAAATCCACGCCCTTGGTGTATTTCTCGTCAACTTTGGTGGGGACATCAAATTCCTGTTTTTTATTGTTCTGAAGATAGCTGTCTGCATACTTGGGCTTCAGAAGAAGCTGAAACTCAATGTCCTAAATGTCATTCAAAAAATATTCAACAAGATCCAGATGTCCTTGATACATGGTTCTCATCTGGTCTTTTTCCACTAAGTACATTAGGATGGCCAAATAAAGAAAAGATGCAAGAATCTGGTTTTGATAAGTTTTATCCCTCAGCAGTTCTTGTCACAGGTTTTGATATTATCTTTTTCTGGGTGGCCAGAATGATGATGATGTCCAACAAGATAACTAATCAATCACCATTTCAAGACACCTATATTCATGCCATTGTTAGAGACAAAGATGGAGTCAAGATGAGTAAGTCTTTAGGTAATGTTCTTGACCCTCTAGAAATTATTAAAGAAAATGGTTGTGATGCAATGAGGTTCACTTTAGCTGTCAGCTCTGGATACAATAGAAATATCAATCTTGATCCAGCTAAGATAGAAGGCTATAGGAACTTTATCAATAAAGTTTGGAATGCCTTTAGATTTATCCACCCTTATCTTGAAAATGCCAATGATAAAGGCTTTGAAATATCTGAGTTACATCATCATGAAAAATGGATATTAAATGAACTAAATCTTGTGATCAAAGATGTTACTGAATCAATTGAAATTTATCGTTTTGATGATGCTTGTAATTCTATTTATCAATTTGTTTATGAAAAATTTTGTTCTTGGTTCATTGAACTCTCAAAAGGCATTTTAAACTCAGAAAATGAACATTTGAAAATTCAACGGGCCAATGTTTTAAAATATTGCTTCAAACAAATTGTAAAACTTCTTCATCCTATAACTCCTTTTGTTACAGAAGAAATCTGGGGGTTTCTAAAGTCAGAAGATGAAGAGCTACTCATTATTCAAGAATATCCCGTATTTGATGAGACATTACAATTTAAAGAAGACAGTGATTACATGGATAAGTTTATTGAAGTCGTAACTTCAATTCGAAATCTTAGAAATACTGTCATGATAAAGCCTAAAGATGAAATTGAAGTTAGGCTATTCACAGATAATGAGTCCCTAGCAAAATACTTCTATAAAAGTCGTGGATTCTTTAAAGAATTGGCCAAAGTCAAAGCAGGAAAGATTAAGGACAAATCAATAGAAAGACCACAAAAATCAATTATGCGGGCCACTGGCCATACAGAAATTTTCATCCCTCTTGAAGGCATTATCGACCTTAAACTTTTTGTAAAAAAACTCGAAAATGATAAGTCTAAAGCTCAAAAGGAATTTGATAAAGTAGATAAAAAACTAAAAAATCCTAAGTTTATTGAAAATGCTCCTATTGATGTTGTCGAGAAGGTCAAAGAAGAAGCGAAGGAGTTTCAAGAAAAATTAGACTCAATCACTAACAGCCTAAATAACTTTCAATAAAAAAGGAGACATTAAATGTCTCCTTTTTAAGCTTATAATTATATAAAGATTGAAAACTTATTAACTCACCTACGATGGTGGGTGTAGTAAAAAAAACTCAAACTCCCAGACAGAAGCAATAATTCTTTAATAATTGAAAATTTATAGATGTCTGAATAGTTAGACCTATTCAAAGAACGAAGTCATTTATTAAAAAATAACTATCTACTACCGCCTCGACAGAGTCCCTTTTGATAAGTCTTATAGAGTCTCGTTGCTTAGTTTGAGTTTTTTCTATCCTCAATTTGGTAGTTAGTTAGAAAAACTTATTTAATAACCGTTTTATATCTTAAAAGATCACCTTTACCCACAAGCTTTTTGTTGGAAACATAAATTCCGTTCCATAAGGCTAATTTTTTCCAATATTTCTCACTTCCATAAAGCTTCATAGAAATTGTTTTTAATGTATCTGTTGGCTTTACCCAATAAAGACTTTCTTTTTTTGCTCTTCTTGGTGCAAAAGAAGCCACCTTTCTTTTCACTTTTTTAGGTTCAACCTTGGCCACCTTTTCAACCTTAGGTTTTATTACTGGAGCTGGCTTTTTTTCAACTGGCGGTAAGGCTATCGGTTGAGTATAAGTCCCCATCTGTGCCAAAGTTTCATCTAAGTCTTTTTCTATTTCCTCACTATTTTTTTCAGCACCCAACTCAAGTCGTCCTTTACTTGCTTGCATTTTAACTTCATCACGTATTTCGACATACTCAAGTACTTCCGGAATAACTAACTCTGCTACCCCTTCCTCAGATGTTTCATTCAAATACATTCCATCATCAAGGTTTGAGATTTTCTTGTGATCTGATTCTGTCTTATTAGCAACAGAACAGGAAACAAAGTAAGTCATCATTATAAGTAAGGTTATAATTTTTTTCATAAGCTCTCCTACCTATCTATTCGGAAAAGAGCTAAAATATTAAAATTTTTTTAAATAAATGGAAAACTTTTCCTATCAGGTTAGATTAGAATAAATAACCTGCCCCGATACCAATTCTCATGACACTTACATTAGATGGTCCTGTCAGTGTGTGATATTTAAAAAGACTTGAGACATAATATTTATCTGTAATCTTACTCAATAAAAACAACATAACTTTATTTCCTGAATAAGCTTGAGAATTATCATCCCCAGAAAAACCTGCAGTACGACTCGAAAAAACTGACTGAGATATACTAGCTTTAAATAAAAATCCATGTTTCATCAAATTAAAGGCTTGAGAGTAACCAATAGTGAGATATCCAATTTGATTCTCATCAAACAAAATATCATTTTCATTCTCTACCCCTTCTAAACTAAATGTATTAAATTTTTCAAAATCGAAACCACCATAGAGATTAAAACGACCTTGCATGATTGGATGTTGATAATAACTATTAAACCCAATTTCAAGAGGAACTTCAATATTCTCTTTACCAAGATTACTTGAGGCTGCTAATAAATAAGAAAAATAAATTGATGAAGCAATCGTAAAATTTTTATTCTCAGGATAATGAGTATACATAAGACCTAAAGTTAGAGGTGAGTTTTGCTTAAAATCAACCTTTGCAATATCAGAGTTTTCTTGACTGAAAGTTCCCATGGATGCCATATAAAAAGCACTCCACTTTTTAATTTCCTCAGACTTCTTTTTCTTCTTTACTTTTTTTGCGATCTTTTTAGATACCTGTTTGACTTCTTTTCTAAAAGCCTTAAGTTTGTCCATATCTATATATTTAGGATTGATATAAACATAAAGTGTTTCACCTGGTTTAAGATTTCTCCAATCTTTTATTTGAGGATTTGACTTAAGTGTTTTTTGAATCATTGGATTATTTTTTGAAATAATTGAATCTTCTCTTACAAACCGTCTTAATATTTTAGCTAAAGTATCTTTTTTATAAACGACAACTTTCATTTTATAAAATCTCATTGGTTTTTTACTTTGAGCCTGAGTTATAATACTTACTCCAAAACAGAGTAATAATATTAAAGAATATCTTAAAGATTTTTGTCTAAAATAATTCATAATCATCCTTTAAAATTCATCTAAAGGGGAAATTGGAAAATATATTTCTCCTACTGGAGAAAATTTAGAAGTTTTTCCCCAAATATTTTCAACCCTATACCTATAAAAGTATTTTCCTTCACCTTTTGAGTCAATGCAATCTTTATTTTGATTTAAACGCTTACGATACATCAGTTTCCATTTTCCATTAACTTTTGTTCGTGAACTATAAATATAAACATCATAAAATTTTCCATACCGAAGTTTTGGAATTGTAAATTGATGACAATTACCCTTTTCTAAATATTTCAAAATAATTTTAGGGGCCACAACGTCCTTAAAACCTGGCCTTTTGAGAGATAAGCTATATTTTTTAGATGCAGCGACCAATTCAGAAGATTCTGGTACGACTTGCCATTCAATATTTTTTTCAGTCGAAGTCGCATAAAAATAACGATTTTCACTTAATTGTTTTTCAAAAAATGGATCTGTTTTTCCCTTTTCAAATAGTTTAAGAGTATATTTTTGTTTATCAATTTTACGAGTACTTAACCATTTTATTTCGGTAGAAAGCTTCTTTGCAGCAGAATAGACATTCTTTGGTGTTCCCCGATTTAAAATTTCACCCTGAATTAAAAAATCTTGAGTATAAAGCTTTTCTTTTTTGTCAGCGCTATATAGATTAAGAGTATATTTTTGTGGTGTTAATTTTTTAAATTGAAAAGCTTCTTTTTTAGATTTTTCTTGAATGATTTTTTGCCCATTCTCATTAAGGAGCTCAATATTATAACTTAGTCGATTAGGGTTTTTTAGTTCAAAAACTCTATTTCTATCGGTTAAAGAAGAAGCCTCTTTTAAGCCCATGATGTTAAAACGATTACTCACATTAAGTAAAATTTCTTTTTTGGCAATTCTTCCATATTTCAAATCTTTAACAATAAACTCAACTGGACCAGCCTTTTCTACTTTATAATCAATTTTATTACTATTAATAATCTTTTTTACCGAGTCATTTTCAGTAACAACTTCGACTTCATAAGAAAGCTGTGGCAAGGAATTCCAAGCGACTCTCAATTTTTCACCTGAATAATACGACTCTTTCGTTTGAGCATCAATAGAGATATCAATTTTTTCTGCCACGACAAAACTGTCATAGTCTCCCTCTTTTTCCAGACGAAGAAAATATTTACCATAACGCAAAAAATCTAAATCAATTAAACCATTTTTAACTGGATAAGTTTTTATCTGGGTAAAGTTCTCGCTTGGACTAATCTCTACCTTAGAAATATCCTTAAATTTAGGCATCAGACGAATTTTATTTTCAAAAAGAGGGTCATAACTTTTAGTTGCGATAATATTTATTTTATTAACTACCTCTGATTTCTTTCGCCCAACTAAAAGAAGCTTTCCTTTTCCTACCTCTAATTTTTCTTTTTGAGTATTATCCACTAGACTTGCTTTTCCACTTATGGCCTCAACAACAACATTAGACTTTTTTGAAGTAATTTTTAGTTTTGCGCCCTTTGAAAGATCAAGCTTGCGAACCCTTCCACGCTTATCTTTGATATTAATTTTACTTATTTTTTTGTTTGAGTTTATTAAAACTGACCCACGGGAAACATCTAGATTAAACTCATCACCGGCCCGACTAATTTTAACCATTGAGTCAACGGGAACTATAAATTTTGAGTCTTTATCTTCCTTTAACTCAATCTCAATGTCTTTATTCTCATTAGCAAAGATGACATCTCCATAATAAAGTTCACTTTTCTTATCTACATCAAACCATTGAAGAGAATTACCAAGTTTCCTAGTTCCTGCTCCTGTTGATACATAACCAAATGTTTCTGTTTCTCTAAAGTCACTTGACATAAAAGATACATTATTAAAAAGATAGGCTCCTGCTAGAATACAAAAGATCCCAACCAGAATGATCAGCCAATCAAAGGGTGAATATTGTAACCTCTTGTATGTATTTACATTTTCCATAAAATAATACCATAAGCTTTTAACTTATTATTATTAATCATAAACCAAGAAGCGGTTATAATCATGACAGGAAAAAAAGTTTTCTTTAGTATCAAAAACAAAATTGTTTTCGCTTTGATTGTTATTCTCATCTCTGTTACTGGTTTTAACTTAACTTATTCTTATTTAATGTTTAAAAGTGATAAAGAAGCTTATATTTTTGAAAATAGTTTAAGAAGTAGTGAAGTCGCAACCGAAAAAATTTTAGATTATATAAAGAAACAAGGTGAGATCCTTGCAAAGTCTCCCAAGGTTACAGCTTCCAATTTCTATCTAACAGGAGAGCTTCTCAAAGGAGACAAATTTCTCTTTTATTATAATGATGAATCTTATCGGGAAGAAGAAAGCACCTTAAAAAATTTGATTAAAAAAAACTCAAATGCATCTGCGAAACCAATTCAGGTTCTCCCCTACCAAAACAAATTGATCATTCTTCTTGAGCAATCAAATGGCCATCGTTTTGCACTAATAGACAAAGACAATATTAATGAAACACTCGAAAAAGATAATATTTTTGACTATATCGTCATCGACAATAATCAAAATATTTTTTATGGTTCAAAAAACTTGGTTCCTGACTTTAAAAAGAAAACCCTTGCCAATCTCAATCAAGGAAGTTTTATCGCCAAAAGTCAGCAAAAAGAATATCTACTATCCTATACAAAAGTTCAACTCTTAGACCTCATTATTTATAGTTATATTAGTCAAGACAATGCTTTCGCTATATTTAAAGATATTATTTTCAAAAATATAAGTTTTACGATTATCATTCTCGGAGTTTTTCTTATTATCTCACTTGTCTTTTCAAAAAGACTCACAACTCCGATTTTACAATTGATTGAAAAAACGAAAGACATAGCAAATGGTAACCTAGATGGGACAATCACTGTTTCAACAAATGATGAACTTCAAATTCTAGGTTCAAGTGTTAATACGATGTCTTCCAAGATTTCTAAACTATTAGATGATAAGCAAGAGATGATTAAAGAGCTAGAAGTCGCAAATACAAAGCTTGATGAATATAATAAAAACCTAGAAAGCATTGTTGCTGAAAGGACTAAAGACTTACGTGAAGCAAATAACTTTATTACTGCTATGATCAACTCCCTAGACCAAGGACTTTTCGTTTTCGATGACTCCAAAAAATGTCTCGACATATCAACTAAGGCCTGTGAAAAAATGTTTAATAAAGACCCTGACGGCCAGGAAGTGACCAAATTACTTAACCTTAACGACAAAGAAGTTGAGGGTTTTGAAAAGTGGAGTAACGTTATATTTTCAAACATGATGCCTTTTGAGGCTGCAAAATCTCTTGGACCTAAAAGTGTTGTAAGAAGCAGTTATGGTAAGGATGATTTCCAATTTATAAGTCTTAACTATTACCCTATGTTTGATGAAGACGAGAAACTTGAAAATGTTGTCGTTGTTGCAACTGATAAAACAAATGAAGTTGAAGCCGAAGAGAGATTTAAAGAAAAAGATGCCTATGTATCCATGATCTTAAATATCATAAAAAACAAAAAAGCTTTTTATGACTTTTTGGATGAGATGAATGAAATGCTCGACAATTTGGCACAATTTGATAAGCATGAAGATCTGGCCAATATTGCAATGATTGCTTTTCATAGTATGAATGGAGGTTTTGCCAACTATTCTATTACTCACCTTGTAAAAGTCGCTCGAGAAAGTGAATCCCAAATCAAGTCTTTTATAGGTAACCGTCAAGAACTAGAAAATCTCTTGCTCTACCTTATTCAAAACTTCAAAAAAGAAAGAGATAAAGTTATAGCGGATATAGAGTCTCAACTTGCAGGCAGCCAGAATAAAATAGAAATGGATAAAGCCGAAATTGAAGAGCTAAAATCAAGAATTGAAGCTGGAGAAGACTGTAAACAACTCTTTATTGAATACTTTGAAAAAAGTAAGATTGAAACTGTCTTTACACCGTATAAAGACCTTATAAAGCAAATTGGAGAAAAAATAAACAAACCCATGACTCCTTTACTCATTCTTGGTGGAGACATTAGAATAAATACTGATAAAATAAAAGAGTTTTCATCAAGCTTAGTCCATCTTTTTAGAAATTGTATGGATCATGGAATTGAAACTACAGATAAAAGGACTGAGGCCAATAAACCCACAGAGGGTTCGATAACAATTGAATGTTCACAACCAACCCCTGAGAAAATTAAAATTATTATTCAAGATGATGGTGGCGGAATTAACACCAAAAAGATAAGAGAAGTCCTTGATAAAAAAGGTATTGAGCATGATAAGCTTACAGATAAAGAAGCCATGATGTATATTTTTCAGCCTGACTTCTCAACTGCTGAAAAGCTCACAGAGTTATCTGGACGTGGTGTTGGAATGAGTGCTGTCGCACAAGCAATTAAAAACTTAGGCGGGTCACTAGACCTTGAATCACAAGAAGGAAAAGGAAGTAAATTTATCTTCGAACTTCCAGTTGTCTAAACGATTTGTTTTCCAACTTCTTTTAATTTTTGAATTAAGACCTCTGCGGAGAAAGGTTTGATTATATAGTTTGCTGCTCCCAAAGAAATTGCATCTAAAACCATCGACGACTCATTCTCGGTGCTTACCATAACGACTGGGGTTGCCTTTAAGATATCACTTGCCTTGATTCTCTTAACCAATTCAATCCCATTACATTCTGGCATATTAATATCAGAAAAAACCAAACCATAAGGCTCTGAGCCTTGTGCATCCATAAGCATCTCAAAGGCCTGATTACCATCTTCGGCCATATCTATTTTACTGAAACCTAGTTTTTCTAGAAAAGATGATAAAGCTGTTCTATATGTTGCCACATCATCGACAATTAAAATTCTCTTTTGCTTTAATTCTTCTGCTTTACTCATTTATTCATCTCCAAAAATAAGTTCAATTGATCAAAACAATATACATAACATCTTAGCAAATCTTAGACATTTTGGAACAAAAATAAAAAAAAAGTCTCAAGATATAGAAGATCTATTGAATCAAGTTTAGTCTTATTTCAAATAAAAAAGTTTATTATAGGTAAAGTGACAAAAGCGACAAAAAGACCATACCCTACTAAAGAGGCTGCAATATCATTTTCAAGATTTGAACTCATGGCCATTGCCCCTGCTGTTATCATAGGTGGCATACCAGTTTGTAAAACAGAAACATTTGCTGGAATACTATTGAGGTTAAGAATCTTAAGACTAACTAACGCCAAAGAAGGGATAATAATCATTTTTATAACAAGCCCTACTACTATTGGTTTGAGTTTGGCGAAGTTAAGTTTATATTTCATTTGAAAGCCCACTGAAATCATAGCACATGGGATAAGTGTTGCTGCCAATTGATCTATCACATTACTCAAAGCCGAAGGTAGAGAAATAAAAATGCATAAAAAAGCTAAAATGAGAGCAATGAAGGGAGGGAATTTACACAAATTAGTAAAAACATGTTTAAGAGAATCCATCTTTTGGTTAGTAAAAAAAGGTAAAATAAAAGCTCCTGTAAGGATAAAAGCAAATCCGGAACCTAGTTGATCATACAATACGGCATAGGCAACAGCTTCTTCCCCATAAAAACTATTCACAATAGGAATCCCTAAAAAAGCAGTATTTCCCAAACAACAAACGACGAGAAGTACACCTGTGACAGAACGAGTAAACTTAAAAATTTTACTCGAAATCAAAACCGCGACTAACGACAATCCATAAAATATCCAATGAAAAATAATTGGATATAAAACCTCCCCTGAAATAGTCAAATGGGGTATTGTCGCTAAAATCATTGCTGGTAAAGCAATATTGAGCACATAAGAATTTAAAACATGAGATGTGCTACTTGGAAGTAAGTTTATTTTTCTCGAAAAAGTACCAAGAAAAATAAGGCTTAATACTAAAATAAGATTTTCAATCATCAGCTTCTACTTTTGTTTTATCCTCAATATAAGTATACATAGTATCAAATGCTTTTGCATATTGAGATCTTTCTCTCAGATCAAAATATTTGGTTTCGCCTAAAAAATGAGCCGGAGCTTTACTCTTATTATGAGTACGCCTATTTAATAAAAAAGTATAAGCTCCACAATACGCTGAGATATAAGACAGATAAGAATCATGCGTAATAAAACAAGCGGCATAGGTCACCAGCTTAGCAAAGTCAATATGAGAATCCAGAACAAAAACTTCATATTCATTTTTTGGACTCAACTCACCAACAAAGCTCTCCAATTCAGACTTTTGTAAATCAACTTCAAAGTCTTGGGTCAAAAGTATTATTTTTTTATTTTCAAATAGCTCAATAAATTCTTTCCACTCGTAGTTAAATTGTCCCTCGACAACGTCTAAATTAATAACAAGATAAGGCTTCTCTCCATAGTCTGAAAAAAATGGAGATAAATTTCTAGAATAAACATTTTTAATCGGTACGACATCATCAGTAACAACTTTTATTAAATCAAACACCTGCTGGGAAAAATGTTTTTCTTCGTTTAAAGAAATTTTTTTATTTAAGAACCAAGAATTTTTTCCTATGGCAAAACCTGCTCGAGTTTTCGCTGAAAAGTTTTTTCCTATACTCGCATCAACAAAACTCTCCGTAGTAGAAATAAAGACATCCAAGCCCTCGATCTTAAAGTTCATACAGGCCCGATGAATAGAAAAAATTGTTTTGATATCTTCATCTTCAAGTTCATGGTAAAAAGCTTTAAATGGTAAGAGGTTTAAAACATCAATTCCTTTTTGCAAAGAAATTAAATGAATAATTAATGACTCATCCTCATCAAGACTCTCCTCTAAATAACGATATAGAGCATGTAAAAAAGGAAAAGTCAGAACCCTATCTGATATATCATTGGGAAGCTTAATGGCCAAAATCATTATTTCTTACCCATAAGACAGTAAAATAACTTGTTGCATAAGCAGGAACGATTAAATTAACAAAAGGGATGGCAATTAAAAGCATAAAAAAGGCTCCTCCAAAAGAATAGCTCACCCAATGTTTTTTCGTATCTTGCTTACACTTATCATAAACTAATTCATGGCGAGACCAGGAATAATCAACAAAGCCTAATGCCAAAACCAAAGCAGAGATAATAATACTAAATGGTGTCAACAAAGGAATATAGCCTAAAAAAACAGCTAAAAGGGTTAAGCCCAAAATCAAACTTAGTTTTTTGACTTCATTTATAAGTATGGTCACAATCCTCTTAAACATACCTGATAAACTCTCCCCCAAACTTGGAAGCTCTTTTTTTAAATATTTTTTTTCAATCCTCGCACTTAGTAAATCATTAAAAGGACTTGCTATGAGTGATACAAAAATAACAAAAGTGAGGTTAACCATAAAATAAAGCATCACAGTTAAGAAAAGGGCCACAATATAATAAAAGATATCACCCAATGTTTGATTAGAGATGTACTTTGAAATCAATTGATTGCCAAATTCAATCCCTTCTGACAACAGTAATCTTCCAAAAAAAATATAACTTATAATTCCAATAATAATAGGAATAAGGCTTAACAAAAAAGATATTTTGTCTTGAAAAATTAACTTAAGAGCTATTTTAAAACTAGTAAAAGCTTTTAACATTTTTCAAAAACCTCCCAAGATGCTCAACCCACTATCCACATAAATAACTTGTCCCGTAACTCCACTAGACAAATCACTTGCCAAATAACAAGCTGTGCCTCCGACATCTTGAGGAGTAACATTCTTTTTTAAAGGAGCGATTTCTTCAACCTTATTTAAAAGTTCTCTAAAGCCAGATATTCCTGAAGCAGCTAGCGTTTTAATTGGCCCAGCTGAGATACAATTAACTTTAATATCCTTTTGCCCAAGATCATTGGCCAGATATCTCATACTTGCTTCTAAAGCTGCTTTGGCCACACCCATTACATTATAATTCGTAATGACTTTTTGGGAACCATAATAACTCATCGCCATAATAGATCCACCTTGGGGAATCATATGATTTAACGCTTGCGAAATTCCTACAAGTGAAAAAGCGGACACATCGCACGCCAACTTAAATCCTTCCCGTGATGTTTTTACAAAACTATCCTTCAGGTCCGAGCGATCTGCAAAGGCAATTGAATGAACAACGATATCAACTTCCGTCCAATGCTGACTCACTTTATCCGCTAAATCCTGATAGTGCTTATCATTGGTCACATCCATTTCAAAAATAAAACTTGCTCCCAATTTTTGTGCGAGAGGCTCAACTCTTTTCTTTATAGAATCATTAACATACGATAATGCAACCTCTGCGCCTTGCTCTTTGAATTGTTGTGCAATTCCCCAAGCAATAGATCTTTCATTTGCTACACCAAAAATTAATGCTTTTTTTCCACTTAATAAGCCCATAATACCCGACCTTTTTGTTTTTATCTTTATTATTCAATAATTGTCTCAAATGATTTTTTATTTGCCTATTTTTTAAAAAAATTCTTTTAAATAACCTTGACGTTACCGCCTTAAGCCCCATATTAAATGTGAAAGAGGAAGTCATCTTTCCCGGGAAAATAAAGACCTCTTAAGTTAACATCAGTTAAACTAAGGAGAGCCTATGCAATCACATGTAGCATTTCACAATGTTGATCACAGCAGAGCATTAGAGTTTTTCATTCAACAAAGATCATCACGTCTTAATAAATTATTATGGCGAGGTGAGAAAATAAGTTGGGTAATTGAACAAGACTCTAAAGAATTTAAACCTGTACTAAATTTAAAACTTAGAAATAAACAATTTAAAGTTAGTGCCAAGCAATCGAATGCTTTTAGCGCTGTAAACGAGGTGATCGATAAGGCTAAGCGAGTCGTGAACAAATTTCATGCTAAGCTTCGCCACTCTCACTAAGTTCCTCTCAAAAACTTACCGGTCTATGAAGGACCGGTAATTAAATTACTGGGTAGAGTTCCACAACAATCAATAAAGACATTCTTATTCAAGAATTCACATTTTTCTCATATCCCACCTAAAAATCTCTACCCAGAAGCCCAAAAAGGTTTTAAAAATATTTTAACAAAGGTTTCATCACCCACGAATAAACAAGCACCTACAGACTTCCTTCTGGAGAATATTAAAAAAATGCCAATATTTTTTGCAATTTCAAGTACACAAAATAATATATGCCTACTTTAAGTCATTTAAATTAGATCAAAAAAAAATTTTTATCCAAAAAATCATTTAACCGATACAATATATGATATGAAAACAAAGCCGTGGTTTCCCATTTTTTCTTTACTAGTTCTTTTTGGTTGCCAATCAGAAATCNATATCAATATGTCTGAGCTTCAGCCCTTAAAAACTCAAGAGTCAACCAATAGCGACTCCTCTGATTCTTTTTTAACAGCACCAAAAATCTCAAAAATAAAAGCCGTACTTAATTCTCCTAATAGTACTACTTTAAACTGGGAAAAAGATGCCAGCGGTAATGACATCCTTGGCTACAGATTAAGCTACCAATTAGGAACGACTCCACCGGCTAATTGTGACTCTGCTCAAGTAGATGAAGCCACTCAGCTGACCAACTCAATTGAATTAACAAGTTTAATCTCTGGCCAAATTTATAGTGTGAGAATCTGCAGTGTGACTGAGGACGAAGTCAGTGCAGGTGAAACCTTAACTCTAATAACCTTGCCAACATGTGATTATACAGTAGCTGTTGGCTCCTTAGATGATGGGACTGCAGGAGGATTAAGTTTTAGCAATACCGTTGATGGAGTCGATTCTTATCTTGAGTTTAATAATTTTCTTGCGGCAGCAGATGCCTCAGGAGATTTAAATGCTGATAGCCTTGTCAGTATCTGCCTAGGCGACGGCTTAACAATCGTCACTCATTCTTCTTATGGATCAGATTATCCTGAAGTCAGTTATGATAATATGTTCATCTACGCTGATGCAACAGATACTGTAACTTTTGATGATCAAAGAACAGGCTATGCAGGAAAAGCCGGTTTTAGAATTACTTCCAATAATGTTTCTGTAGCGAATTTAAACTTTCAAAGTACTTCGCGAGAACCCACCCTTATTGTCACAGGACAAGTCAATTTTATCTCAGGTCTTACTATAAACTCAACAGACCCAACAGGTACACCAGAAGGTGAAATTACTTCAACAACAGGAACAATAGACTACTTACATAACATCACTATTAACTCAAATGCTAATTATGGAGGTGTTTACACTTGGTTCACAGGAGTTAAAAATATTTCAAATTTAAATATTTCAGGAAGTCCTGACATTGGACTCTATTATCGACTTTCAGGAACGACAGATGGACCTACAATTAAAGATGTTACTATTTCTGGGGCAAGAGTAGCAATGCGAATAGAACAAACACTTGGAGCCAACATCGACAATATTACAATCACTGGAGCAGAGTCTGAAACAAGTGGAGGTGGAGTTATTATTCAAGCAGCTCAAGATTTAAAACTCACAAATCTAAGTTTTGAAGCTAAAGCATCGGCTCAAAATCTAAATGGTATTTATCTTTTATGGGCCAATCAAAATATTGAGTTTGACTCACTTAATATTATTATGAAAAGTAGTGATTCAAATGGTATTAAACATAGCACTGGAGACATAACTAGTTTTAAAAATTCTACAATTGAAATTCAATCAGAAAATTCTAATGGAATTTTTATTGATGATGGAAATATTCTTGCGATGGAAAATGTTACCATTAAAAGAAATGGTCAATTAAGTAGCTCAACAAATACGGCAGCGATTGCTTTTCAAGATGATGGGACCGGTTATGTTGATACCCTAAAAATTAAAAACAATATTTTTTGCTCAGAACTTAGTTCCAGTGATAATTGGGCCTATCTTTTAGGCTCTTATGGAAATGTCAGTGGAGTGATTGATTTTGAATACACAACAGCGACAACACCCTACAATGGATCTAATAGTGGAATAGAGACCTTTTCTTGGGGGGATGCTGATACAACAGGAAATACAGGTTATAATTTGCAAACTCAATGGGGTGGGATCTGCCCTTAACCTAAGTTAAATATCTAAAATAACAAGGCTTTGTAAAAGTATATTTCTTTCAACCAACTTGCCTTTCGATTAAAACGGCTATACCTTGAAGCTTCATTTTATTTATATGTTGAGGAGACAAAAGTGGCAAAAAAGCTAATTCCTGATTATTTAGATAAATTACAAGTTTATCAAGCAGGTAAACCGATTGAAGAAGTTGCTCGTGAAAAAGGTTTAACTCATATTTCTAAATTGGCCAGTAATGAAAATCCACTTGGGCCTAGCCCATTTGCTATAAGAGAAATGACGAGTGCTCTTTGGGATATTCACCGTTATCCTGATATGCACGCAACAGATTTAAAAAACAAATTATGTGAACTCTACAAAGTAAAGCCTGCTAATATTATTTTAGGTAATGGTTCAGAAGGGATCATGGCGTATATCGCAAGAGCTTTTATTCAACCTGGAGATGAGGTTTTAACTGCAGATAAAACTTTTATTGGTTTTCATATTTTGGCCACAAGTGCAGGAGCAAAACTTGTGACTTGTCCACGGACAGAGGATATGAAATACGATGTCAAAGCACTTGCCAAAGCCGTCAATGAAAATACAAAGGTTTTATATATTGCAAACCCAGATAATCCTACTGGCTCCTATATAACAGAAAAAGAGTTTGATTACCTTATGCAATTTGTTCCTAAACATACTATTGTTATTTTAGATGAAGCTTATTTTGAATTTGCTCAATCAACTTGGGATTACCCTGACTCTATGAAATACCGTTATGATAATGTGATCACCCTAAGAACATTTTCTAAGGCTTATGGACTATCTGGAATTAGAGTAGGTTACGGCTTTGCTCATGAAAACTTTATTACTGCTCTTCATAAGGTAAAACTGCCTTTTGAGCCCAATCTTATTGCTCAAAAAGGTGCCATAGGGGCCCTAACCGACTATCCACATCTAGAAAGAACGATTAGGAATAATACCAAAAGGTATTACGAAACTCTTAAGTTTTTAGACCATAGAAATTTTAAACCCCTACGCTCAACAACGAACTTTATTTGTTTTTACACCGGTTCAGAAGAAGCAAGTGATTTTCTTTTTAATAAGCTATTAGATAGAGGCGTTATTATAAGACCACTTAAAGCAAATAAGCTTCCAGACTGGGTTAGAGTTTCAATTGGTCTAAAAGAAGAAATGAAGCATTTTTTTGAAGCAATGGATGAAGTTCTTCCTGAATATAATCAAAAATTTCGCCCTGACCAATAAATTAATTTAAGGTGCAATAATGGGATCTTCATCTGCAATATTCTCTGACTGCACAAGAAGAACATCTAGAATATTTTCTTGTTCTAAGGGATAGTTTTCATCTAGTTCTATAACAAAAGTTGTCCATGTTCCGACATCAAATTTAAAACCATGACGTCTATCGAAATCTCTGATGCCAACCCCATATTCATTATCTGCCGATAAATAAGACACGCCTATGGTCGGACTGGCGATCCCCCATCGATTTCCAACATACTCCCCTAATAAATCTGAAACTCGTTTATAATTAAAATTTTTTACCTTCATTGTTTTATTTGCAATTGCAGCTGCACCTGAGGTTAAGCCAACATTAATTGTTGAAGAAATTCTTATCCTAACTGACGCCAACTCAGATTGATCTGCAACGAGGATTAGCCTTGCTGGGATATCATAGGTCTTGATATCTCCTATAGAGTTCTCATATCCTGGTTGCGCATTAAAGTTTAGTCCTGTGACAACTCCCGCTTCGATGACAGTATTATCATTATCAAGTTGAATATAGACATCGCTGACATTCACTTCTAAGGCCATAGCATAGGGGAAAATAAATAAAAAAATCAAGGCCGAAAATAGTCTCATATCTATTATTTTATATGAGAACGATTTATCCAATGGTATAACTTGTAATTATTACATGGCGTCAACTCTATAAGAATTAAGAATTCAAATACTTACAGGCTTGTTTATTTGAAAAAATATCGGTAGTTTTATACAAAAAGAGGATTGATGGAATGAAGATTTGTACATACAAAAGACAAACCCCCTTAGGCGAATTTAAACGATTAGGCTTATTTTTTAATGAGACAACAATTATTGATATCAATCTTCTTTGGCAAAAAAAGTTTGAACTCGAAGGTTTTTTTTCTCCCAAAGAAAAGGCATTAAATGTTGCCCCGTCTTCACTTAGTCTTGTTTTAAAAAACTATCAAAACTCAAGTATCTCTTTTTTTCAAGAATCCTTAGAAATTTACAAAAACCTTTCAGCACAAGGAATCTTATGCACTAATGATAAAGGTTATATTAGTTTTGATATAAAAGATGATAAAGAAATCAAATTTGACTGTCCGATTGACCAAATTAATTGCTACCGGGATTTTTACGCCCATGAAAAACACGTGGCCAAAGGATTTAAAAAAAGAAATGAAAAAATTCCCGATGCCTGGTATGAAATTCCCGCTTATTACAAAGGACCAACAACTGGCTTTATTGGTCATGATGAATTTATTCCTTGGCCTAGCTATACACAAAAACTAGATTATGAACTTGAGTTTGGCCTCGTTATTGGTAAGGATGGATTTAATATCAAGGCTGAAAATGCAATGGAACATATTTTTGGATACACAATATTCAATGATATTTCAGCTAGAGATATTCAGAAAAAAGAAATGGCCATTCGTCTTGGACCAGCAAAAGGAAAAGACTTTTGCTCAATTGTAGGTCCTGTCATTATTACGGCAGATGAATTTAACTATCAAGAACCAAACTTAAAAATGAATGCCATTATTAATGGTGAAATTTGGTCAGAGGGCCATACTGCAGACGCGCACTACTCTTGGGCACAAATGATAGAACACGCCTCAAAAGAAGAGTGGATTCTTGCTACAGACTTCATGGGGAGTGGTACTGTCGGTACTGGCTGTGGCTTAGAACTAGATAAGTGGATAAAGCCTGGTGATGTTGTTGAACTTGAAATTGAAAAAATTGGTAGACTAAAAAATATTGTAGATACACCTAGACTCATTAAGGAACAAAATGCTTAGCTTTAATACAAATGAAGACTTCACTCAAAATTATAAATTTCTTATAGGATCTATTTTACCTAGGCCGATTGCTGTCGTTACAACAAAAAATGATAATGGCACTGATAATATTGCTCCTTTTTCTTTTTTTAATGGCTTTAGCGCTAAACCCATGATTGTAGGCTTTGCCCCGATAAGAAGACCCAATACAGGTGACAAAAAAGATACACTAATCAATATTGAAAGAGAAAAAGAGTTTGTTATTAACTTTGTAACGGAAAAAAATGCTGACCTTATCAACTTATGTGCAACTGAGCTACCTTACGGAGAAAGTGAACTCACTTTAAGTGGGTTAACAGCCGTTGAATCTGAAAAAGTAAAGGCAATAAGATTACAAGAAAGTCCCATCCACTTTGAATGTAAACTTAGAGATATTATATCATATGGGGATACACCTGGAGCTGGAACTCTTATAACTGGTGAAGTTATTCGTATACATATTGATGAGTCAATCTATGAGAATGGTCGTGTGATAACATCACAGTGGCATCCAATGGGCAGAGGTGCCGGAAATGATTGGTTTAAAACTGATAGTGTTGTTGAAAAAACAAGACTCACGAAAGCTCAAATCCAAAAATAAAAAAACATATTGGTAAAGATATTTATATACGCGTATACTAAGAGCATGTTAAAGATTTTTCTCATTTTCTTTTTTTTAATCTCTTGTAATAAAACCTATGATTTGCAACGCGAAAATGGTGTTTATTTTCTCAAAAAAATCGGCTTTAAAATAAAAAGTACAAAAGTTGTTGATTGGAAAGTAGGAAGAAAAAGAGAGGCGAATGTTTCCAAAGGTATTCGATTTATTTCATCAATTCCAAATCTAGAAGAAGAACACAAACTTGTATTGAAAAAAAAGTTTGGAATTGATTCTTGGTTAATAAAAATTTCTAAAATCTCTAGAGGAAGTACAAGGCCACTAGGCTATTTTTATATCCACTTACATAATATGACTCGAACGACAAAAGATTTCACAGTAAACCTCTACTATCACGCTGCGGCTGTCTCTAAAAGATTTAGACTTTTTCATTGCCCGGCTTTTAATCATAGACTAGAAATTCCCGATGTAGATCTTGAAGACAGACCCTCTGCAGATGAACAAAATCTATATATTCGCCCAACAGAAAAATTATATGCAAGGGCAAGCAGACTACGCTTTGCCCCCATGATTCTAAGTGGTGGACGATCTTTAAAGGGAAAATATATCGTAGACTTAGCTTTGTATAACTCGGAGTCAAAACAAATCTATAGTGATTGGCTTGCTGGCGATGGAGTTTTAGAAATCACTCAAGAAGCCTCTGTAGCCGTTAATAGTTGTATCGGCGTTAAAGAAGAAAATCAACCACTACCTGAAAGTAAAATGCCAAGTATTCAAGATCTTGAAATAAAATAAAGCTATATTATTTTATTCATTCAAATTTCACTTCCCCTTTTAAGTAATGCATCTAACATTGTACGCCTTTGGACAACGCCAATGTATTTTTTGCCATCAAGGACAGGATAACAATGAAAGGGCTCTCGTATAAAGCTTTCTAGGACCTTATGGATTGAAGTTTGAAGATCAAAGCTTACAACATTTTTTGTCATATAATCTGAGACTTTCCCGCTAGGCATTTTATTTAGAGAGTCATCAAAAAGATGTCTTAAACAATCTTTTTCAGATAGAAAGCCAACAACCTCACCTCTATTGTTAACGACAGGGAAACCACTATTATTTTTTTTCGATAAAAGTTTTGCTGCTTCAAAAATAGACTGATCTTCGTGAAACGAATTCTTAGAAAAACTCACAAGATCAATTAAGACCAAGCCTTCAACCCCCTCGGTGTGATTTTCCATTACATACTTATTAAGTTCGTTAACTGTAGAATTAAACATAACGACCTCCTTTTGAAAGTCATTATACCTTAAAAAGATAAAGCAATCATTGAGACATTAGACAAAGTTTTTACGAAAAAAACTTAAAATTTGTCTTTTCTATCGACTTCTTTTCCAGTCAAAGAGTAAGCCTTAAAATTAACTAAAAAATCATCTTTTTTAGTCGTGATGTCAAAAATAGCATAATTTGGCTTACCATCAAAGCCATCAACGCGCCTTGAGTTAGGTGAATAATCGAGTGAGCCAGGATACATCTTCGTATGAACTCCACTTACTGTATATTCTAGCGTATCTTCTCCTAAGACATCATCTTTAATTTTCATCACTTCTACAAGATGTCGATCTCCAGAAAGAAACAAACTCTTTTCACCTAATTTCGCCAAGTCTTTTCTAAAGTTTAAAAACTCTTTTGGATGAAGTCCTTCAAATGATTCAAACTTATGATAACCACCATAAAACTGATCTCCTGAAATCAACCAATTCATCTTGAGCTTATCATTTTTCATTTGCTTTGTTATCCACTCTCTTTGTTTTTTTCCAAAGTGATAGCCATCTTTATTCGTTTTAGAGTCTCTAAAACTTCTCGCATCTAAAAATAAAAAATTCGTCTTCATATAACGAAAACTATGGCCAACACCTGGCCCTTTACTCAACCAAGCATTTTCCTTAGTAGGAAAAAAGATATGAAAAATATTTTTTGATACATGTTTAAACTTATAACTCTTATCACCGTCATTAACACCATAATCGTGATCATCCCATGTCACTAACGTAGGTTTTAGCTTTTTCATGCGATATATTTTCATTTTCATGGCATGATCAACATGTCTATTCCATAAATGAATAGGAGTCATTTCAATTTGTTTTCCTATATAAACACCAGAATAAACATCTGCATAAAGATTATCTCCCGTTAAAAACACAATATCCGGATCATGTGCAAAAGCCTTCGGCCAAATCTCATTCCCTATTTCATTGTAAGTGTCGCTCATACAACTTGCGACTAAGATTCTCAACTGCTCCTTATTCTTAGGAAGTGTCCGGAATAATCTTTTATCACTCCACTTTACTCCCTGAGCTTGTACACTTAATTCATATTGTTTTTGAGGGCTTAAATTATCTATAAAAAGATGAGTCACTCTAAACTCATTATTTTCTTTTTCATAATGTTTTACGTGACTGACAGGGACAGAATTCTTCTTTTCATCCGTAATCGTATATTTCAAGTCAAAAAACTTTGGGTAAGTTAATCTTATAATCGTACTGGTGCTATCAGTACTTCCTTGAAGAATTGAAAACTGGTTATTGTTATCAATCCTAGCAGAAAACTGTTTTCTTCCTGAATTTGAACAAGCAATAAAAAAACAACTCATCAAAATAACGACGACTAATCTCATAGAACGATTCCCCTCTCTCAATATATATACTTATAATAAGCTAGGAGACACCGGAAAGAAAAGAAATTAAAGAGAGATTATTAACTAACCTCTCAACTTGAGGATAGAGAAAACTCTCTTTAATTTTATTAATATTCTAAAAGTGTTTTTAATTGTTGATATACGTCGTCCACTTGCGGAAGAATGACATCTTCTAGGCCAGGACAATAAGCGACGTGAGTGTCTTTTGAACATACTCGTAAAATTGGAGCATCTAACTGCTCAAAACACTCTTCATTAATTAAAGCAGTAATTTCACCTGCAAAGCCAGATGTTTTATGTTCTTCATGACAAATCATAATACGGTGAGTTTTACTTAAAGATTTTTTTACCGCTTCCATATCAAAAGGAGCTAAAGTTCTTGGGTCAATCACTTCAATTGTTTTCCCTGTTTCGGCTTCAATTTTCTTAGCTGCATCAATTGATTTTTGCACTAATGCTCCCCAAGCAATAATAGTTGCATCACTCCCCTCTTTGGCCACTCTTGCTTTTCCAAATGGAATCATAAACTCTTCACCTGGGTCAGCGCAACGATTGTACCCTTGATAATAAAGATGCTTATGCTCCAAAAACATAACAGGGTCATCACACCTTATAGCCGTTCTTAAAAGCCCTGCAGCGTCTAAAGCATTGGAAGGAAAAACAACTCGAATTCCAGGATTATGAGTAAATAAAGACTCTCCTGATTGTGAGTGATAAATAGATCCCCCTTTCAAGTAACCCCCAATAGGAACTCTTACCACCATAGGACACTTAAAATCTCCGCCTGAGCGATAACGAGTTGTGGCCATTTCATTTTTTAGCTGCATATAAGCAGTCCAAATATAATCAAAAAACTGAATTTCAACCACAGGCTTAATTCCACGCATGGCCATACCAATGGCCCGTCCTATAATATTTGCTTCAGCTAAAGGCGAATTAAAAACTTGACCCTCTTTAGAAACTCTTTGACAACCAGAGGTTACTTTAAAAACCCCTCCTTTACCTTTTAAATTTTCGTCATCTAATTTGTGAAGTTCTGAAAAGTCAGCAACATCTTCTCCAAACATTCGCATTAAAGGATTCTTTTGAATCTCTGTACGTAAAACACTATTAATTGCACCGGCCATAGGAATGTCTTCTTTACCGGAAAAATTAGGCTCAGTTTCGAATAAATCTGATGAAGTCGGATCAACATCCATTGAATACAAGTGATCTTTATATGTTTCTTTCGCTGGCCATTGAGTCTCAATAGCCTTTTTCATGGCTTCTTTGACTTCTTCATCTACCTTTTTTTCAACGGCAGAGCGTTCTTCATCAGTCAGAAAGCCTGATTTTAATAAAAAATCAGGATAAGTATTTAACACATCAATCTTAGCTTCCTGATCTAATTCCTCTTTTGTTCTATAGAAAGAATGATCATCTGAAAGAGAATGTGAATATGGTCTTGTGACGTGGGCATGCACTAAAACAGGTCCCTTGCCATGACGTAAATGTTTTTCTGCTTTTTTCATCGTATCATATGAGTCAATAGGACATGTTCCATCACATTCAAAAATTTCTAGACCTGGAAAATCATCTAAAGCTTTAGAGATCGATCCTTTTGGTGTTTGGATAAAAGTTGGAACTGATATAGCAAAACCATTATCTTCTACCATAAAAAGAACTGGTAATTTATTTACACTGGCCGTTGTCAAAGCTTCCCAAAACTCTCCCTGAGAAGTTGTTCCATCACCGCATGAAGTATAAACAATTTCATCAGGATGATATTCTAAAGAATGATCAACACCATCTTTTGCCATTTTTTCTAAAAACTTTCCAGCTTCCGCAACTCCCACACCTTGAAGAAATTGTGTTCCAGTACACGAAGATTTGTTAATGATATTTAAACTAACATTTCCCCAATGGGCAGGCATTTGGCGTCCATGACTAGCAGTATCTCCAATATTTCCATTTGCTTGGCAAAGCATTTCATAAGCCGTTACCCCTAGTCCAGTACATAGGGCCCTATCTCTATAGTAAGGTATAAAAAAGTCATGCTTAGGCTTTAAAACCTTTGCAGCTGCCGAAAGAATCCCCTCATGTCCCGCACCAGAAATTTGAAAATAAGCTTTAGACTGTTTTTTCATTGTAATTTCTGCATCATCTAATTTTCGAGATAAGTAGGCGTTTCGATACATATCCACAAGTAGCTCTTTAGACATTTTGTTTTTCTTAATCAAATCCAGCTTAGCTTGAAATGCTTTATGTGACTTCTGTGTTTTTTTCTTAGAGCTAACTTGCGTATTGGCCATGAAATACCTCGTGATAATGATAATAATTAGGCTATGAGACTATAAAAAAATTAAATAAATGACTAGATGTGTTGCGTAATTTTAGTCTTAGACATAAATGTATTATCAATAAGTTAACAAAAGATAATTTTCTTTTAAAAAAATATTAACTAACCGAAAAGATGAGTATGAAAAAAGGCTTTTTATTTTCTTTTTTGTTTTTATGGTTTTGTAGTATTTTCTACTTAATCGCCAATATGCATGGCTTTCACCTTATTAGTTTTAAGAATAGTGAAACAGAAAAAAATATTAAGCTAGAACCAATTCAAGAGCAGTGGGGACTAGTTCACATTCTGGCCGAAGGATGTGGTTGCTCTGAAATTATTGCTGATTATTTACTTAAAAGAAAACCCCAAAAAAATCTTCATGAACAAGTACTTTTACTTGGGGAAACTCAAAAATATGCAACCAAACTCAATAAGTCTGGATACAAAGTAAAGATTTCTCAGGAATTAAATGGTTATATCGATGGAGTCCCCATGCTACTTATCCATAATAAAGCTGGTGAAATTAAATATAGTGGAGGATACGCAAAAACAATGGTCACTCCGATAACAAAAATTCAAGATTTAAAAATACTAAAACAAATTCAGTCTCATATCAGTACCGAAAAACTCGCCGTTATGGGATGTGCTGTTAGTAAAAAACTTCAAAAAGAGATAGATCCATTGGGATTAAAATATAATTAATGAGAGGCAAAAATGACATTTAAAGAAGGTTATATCAAAAATATGAACAAGCTTTTTATATTCTTATGTATTGGACATATACCTTTATTTTTAGGAATGGCATGGTTTTTTAAAACAGAATACTCCATTGCATTTTTAGGCCCTCTTATCATTACTTTGGGACCTTTTGTTGGATATCTGGCAAATCCAACCTCCTCGAACAACTCTATTTTAAATGCCATTGCAATGATGTGCCTCAGTGCCGTTATGATTCATTTAGGAAAAGGCATGATTGAAATGCACTTTCATATTTTTATCTTTCTTAGTTTTCTTATCGTTTTTGGAAGTGTGAAAACGATACTTGCCGCCTTAGTCACTGTGGCAATTCACCATATTTCATTTTTCTTTCTTTTTCCCAAAAGCTTATTCAATTATGAAGCAACTTTTGGTGTTGTCCTCCTTCACGCCACTTTTGCTATTTTTGCTTCAGTTGGCTGTGCCTTAATAGCGCGCCGTTTTGGACAATTTCTTTCGGCTCAGGAAACCATAATGAGTAACCTTAAAACTGTAGTTGCTACTAATAATGAGTTAAGTCAAAAAATTGGAAATATTTCAAAAGTGGTATCAGAATCAACGAATACTCAAGCTTCCAGTGTCCAACAAACAGTTTCAACTTTAGAACAAATTTCTAAAATGGTTGATATGACAAATACAAATATTCAAGAGACAGAAAATAATACTAAAAATAGTTTCAAGGTTGCTGAACAAGGAAAAGACTCTGTAAGTTCTGTGACTCATTCAATTGAAAATATAAGTGACTCAAATCAAAAAATGATTAATGAGCTTGAAAAAAATATGTCACAAATACAAGAAGTCACAGGGCTTATTCAACAAATTGCTGAAAAAACGACAATAATCAATGATATTGTTTTTCAAACAAAGCTACTCTCGTTTAATGCTTCAGTTGAGGCAGCTAGAGCAGGAGAGCACGGGAAGGGGTTCTCAGTCGTCGCAGAGGAAATTGGCAATCTGGCCAACATGAGTGGAAAGGCCTCGGAAGAAATCAACAGTTTATTAGACAATAGCATTAGCCGAGTGAATCGAATCGTCCAAGACTCAAATTCAAATATGGCAAAATTGTCAGTACAAGGTCAAAAAGTTCTCAAAGAAGGAATAACTAAATCTAACCATTCCATTGATATTATTAACAAAGTTGTTGAAAATATGAAGCGAAACAGCGGATTAATGAATAGTATTGCAACAGCTTCTGATGAACAATCCAAAGGGGTAAATGAAATCACTCAGGCCATTCAGAGTATTAATAGCTCTAATCAAGAAAATATCTCACTTATCAATGAGTTAAAGTCACTATCTGAACAAATGGATTATGAGTCAAAAAACTTGGATCAGGTTGTTCAACACATTAACGAAACTCTTATAGGCAGCAACAAAAATGCTGCCTAAGAGGCTCGTTGCTTAGTTTGAGTTTTCTCTGTCAGCAATTTAGTAGGGCTGTTTATAACTTCTTAATAATCTATTTGGGCCGAAACTCGAATAGGTCTTTCAACCGATATTCCAAGCTGATATAAAGCATTTTTTAAATCGATTGGTCGAATTGATGTTCCCGATTGAACTTCTGTTTTAATGATAAACCCCTTATTCTTACATGGAGAAACTTCATCAATGATTTCAACAAACTCTTTCGGTAAATCAATATCACCAATATGAATTGATTTAATTTTAGGTTTTATATCTTTCTTTATATATGATTTACGTTTTTTTGAAAAACTCTCAACAATCATCTCATTTGTCGTTGTTACCAGTTCAAGTTTTTCTTCTAAACCTTGAGGATCAATAAGTGGAACAAAATACGTAAATTCTTTAACTGCCTCTTGAATTGACTTTGTTTTACTTTCAATTTTCTTAATAGATTTAAAAATAATTCCACGTTCACTATGTTCTTGCAACTTAGCTAAGATAGCTTCTGTATCGCTCCATTCATCACTAACTCGTATATCAAAAAATTCTGACAATGAACTTATTCCAAGAGTTAAAGCAGGCCCAAATGACATAAGTGGGCGCAATTTAAAACCTTCAGAATAAAGCATTTCAATATTTGCTCTTTTAAAAATTCTCATCATAATTTTTTGTAAATCTAAATGAGAAGTAAATGTAAGTGGACCAATTTTTGCAAACTCGATTCGATACTTATGGCCAACCCATTGACCTCTTTTTTCTCGCGTGTCAACAATCGACTTCCGCTCAGGTCTGACATAAGGCTGATCTTCAATGGCATNAACTCTTTTTAAAAAGTCTCTTCTTTCTTCCACCATTTCTTTGAGATCACACTCGACACCACAGCTGTAACAAACAAGACGTTTTTTATCGATATCAAAAGTTTTCTCAAGCGACTCAAGGTTTGAGTGATGAACAATCATACCAGCAACTTTTCCACATGGAGGAGAAATTCGGTTTTTAGTCGCTTTTACCCACTCTCTTTTAAGAAATTTTTCTTCTAATCCCACATCAATATGATCCCATGGCAGGTTTCCATCCATAGGAATTGTTTTAAGATAGTAATCTGTTTCAAGTTGCGCTTCTTTTACTGCTTCAAGCCATAAATCATGATTAAAAGTTTCATTCCAACCATCAAAACGACATCCTTTTTTCCAGGCCAAATAAATAGCTTGCCCAACTCTCCTATCTCCTCTTGAGACAATACCTTCCAAATGAGAAATTTTCGACCAATGCTTTCTAAAATTCAATCCAAATTTAACAGCATAATCCTTTAAAAGGTTTTGTTTACGAATAATTTCATCAAGAGTAATCATATTCGCCCACTGAAAAGGGGTATGTGGCTTAGGGACGTAAGATGAAACTGAAATTGTTATGGCCGGATTTCTTACACCACATTTTTTTTGAGCAACCTGTTTTGCCTTACGTCCTGTCTCCATGATAGCAATGACATCTTCATCTTCTTCAGTAGGAAGGCCAATCATAAAATAAAGTTTCATCTTTTTCCAACCACGGCTAAAAACATCTTCCGCTGTTTGAAGCATATCACTTTCTTTTACATTTTTATTGATGACCTTTCTCATTCTTTCACTACCAGCTTCTGGTGCAAATGTAAGAGAAGAATTTTTTACTTCAGCCAGTTTATCAAGAACTCTTTCATCTAGTCCATAAGCTCTTAAAGAGCTAATACCAAGAGTCGCTTTCTCTTTTGAAAGTTTATCCAAAAGGTCTACGACCAAGGGAGTTACAGCAGAATAGTCAGCAGTCGAAAGACAAGTTAAAGAAGCTTCATCAAAACCTCCATTTTTTAATCCCTCTATAACAAGTTTTTTTACATCATCGGGTTTTCTCTCTCTGACTGGTCGATAAATCATACCGGCCTGACAAAAACGACAGCCCTCAGTACATCCTCGACTCAACTCCACAGAAAAACGATCAAAGATAGCTGTCATATGTGGGATTGGAGATTTTGTGGGAAAAGGATAATCTTTTAGACTATCCACAAAATAACGTTCAACTCGGTTGGGGATCACACCTTCAAATTCAGGCTTAACCCCTGTGACATACTGTAAGCCAGTCTTCTCACAAACTTCTACATCATAAAAAGAAGGTACATAAATTCCTTTTTGTTTAGCAAGTTCAAAAAGAATTCTTTCTCTTTTCATTCCCTCACTTCTTGCTCTTCCAATAAACCTAGCAATTTTTGCAAAGATTCTCTCACCATCTCCAATAACAAAAAAATCACAAAAAGGGGCTAAGGGTTCGGGATGAGTCGCACATGGCCCTCCGGCAATGACAAAAGGTTCATCTTCTTTTCTTTCATTTTGAAAAAGAGAGATACCTCCCAAATCAAGCATATTTAAAATATTTGTATAGCTCATTTCATATTGTAAAGAAAAACCAACAACATCAAAATCACTTAATGGTTTAAAGTTTTCAAGAGTCACTAAAGGAAGTTCTCTTTTGCGCATCTGCTCTTCCATATCAACCCACGGACAAAAAGCTCTTTCTGCACAGAGGTCTTCTTCTTTATTCAACTCCTCATATAAAATTTTATAACCTAAATGACTCATTCCTATTTCGTAAGTATCAGGAAAACAAAGTGCAACTTTACCTACAAGATGATCCCAATCTTTTTTGATAATAAAATGTTCCCCACCAATATATCTGGCAGGCTTCTCTAGTGAATCTAAAAATGAAGCATAAGGATTATGCATGAGAGAATCTCCAATTTGTTTGTGTCTAAGCTTAACTTAGGAAGGATTTGAACCTTCATTTAAATAGGTGATTTTTATCAGGGAATTGGATCAAAGGCCAGAAGAAAACTTGTTTGTATTAAATAATTATAGAGACTAAAAGCCACCAGAAATTGAGAGGATATACCTTCTATCCTCTTCTTCTCTCACTCCATCATCTGAGCCTTCAATGGCATAAGTTGTTAAATCAAAAGCAAAGGACTTATTCCGAACGCCAATACCTCCCGAGCCCCAACCATCTCCATAGCCAAAACGAACAAACATTTTTCTCATATAATCAAATTCTAATCCTGTCATGAGCTTCCGTTGAGACGGAACATTGTCATATTTATCTCCAGCATCTTTCATCGCAATTTCCCAATGCATTCTAATTGTACGACTTAAATGAGGTGTTAATGAGAAACTATAGTCTAATGTTTGTGGAATTGTTTCAGGGGCTCCCCCCAACTCAGGAGAATCAAATTCAGTCTGGGATGAGTTTCTCAGCACAACCGAAAAAGTAGGCAAATAGGTAAAAGGTAAGGTAATTCGTGTTCCTGCAGTTATATGTGTCATCGACCCCTTACGATAATCTACATCTTCATCCACTGATACTGTATCTGTCGGTGCAAAGTCTTTTTGCAGCTCTTTTCTAGTTAAGTAAATGGCACTCGCTCCAAATTTGACCACACCTCCAAACAAAGATAGCGAAAGAGCAAGGACTGGACCAGTATCGATTCGTTCTGAAATTTCAAAATCGTCCGTTAAACTTCTCAGTCGGGCCCTATTTCGTTGGACGTACATATAGCCTAGTGTAATTCCTCGATAAGTCATATTTGGAAAAAGCTGTATTCGAGCATGAGATAAGTTTCCTGGATTCTCTGCATGTAAAGTTCTTAAACCGGTTGGAGTAAAAGCATCACTGTATTTAGATAGAGAATCAGTAAAACCCCCATTGCCAGTAATATCTAAAAAGCCATTATTTGTTTCTAGATGAATATTTGTTAGATGAAATTGTAACCCTCTAACAGTACCTAAACCTGCCGGATTATAAAATGCGGCCCAACCATCATCAACTTTACTCATATAGGCATTTCCCATCCCAAGGGCCCTAGCAGAAGTTACGAACTCAGGATTAACTGCATCTTCAAAAGCTAGAATGGCATGAGCTTTAAATGAAAAAAACAAAACGGCTACAATTAACAACCTCATCCTAAAATTATACCACTTTTAATTCATCTCTTTTTAAATAGGGAAAAGGCTACCATCCAGCATTGAGCGCCATCCCAAAGTGTTGAAAAAGCTTCTCTTCGGTATTAGACCAAGCTATTTTCTGACTAGCAACTTCAAGTTTTAGCTGTAAACCACTACCTCCTAGAATAACTCCAACATGCGCTCCTATAATATTTTTAGCAGTGTATTCAAAATTATCTTTATCCAGGCTTCCACTATTCTCAATTTTTCCTTCAAAATAATAATTACTTAAAGATATCCCATCATAAATCAAAAGCAACGGACTAAGCCTATATCCATGAATTAATGAAAACTCATTAACATCTGACTTTAAATCAATTTTAAATGTTTGATCAAAGCTATCTCTTTCACTCCCCATTCCTAAAGTAAAGGCCAGCTTATGTCCCGCCTCCATCGCTTTCAGAGAATTTCCTAATACTTGAACTTTTATCCCAACGACACTTGAAGACTCTTCAGGAACTTTTATAAAAATGTCTGCATTTGGAGCAATTCCTAAATCTAAGTTAAATTCCTGATCTTTTGCAGTTCCCATTATAAGAGCATTTTCAGTAGAATTATTCGAAAAATCTAAAACGCCTGAGCTATAACCAATTTCACGATATTCAACTTTTGCCCCTTTTCCAATGGCTTCAGGTGATAGCATTCGGTTTATAGGGACTTTTATCCTTTGAGCACAACCAAGTAATGTCCCCCATATAATAAAAAATGCTAAAACTTTCATAATTAAATTTTACCAAGAATTTTAATAACTGTAGCTTGGAAAAGATTTTCCCAACACCTCATCTTGTAAACAAAATTAATTCACCCCAACACCATCCTTTAGTTAGACTCCTCTACATATTTGGGGTAAGTTTTTTCTATGAAAATTTTTATTATTTTATTTACTTTTTTTTCTTTCAATAGTTTTGCAAGCCAAATAAACTTCCAGGAGTTTTTTGAACTACAAAAAAGACTAGAGCTTTATGGATTAATCACACCCAAAGACCCTATCCCATTAGCCAATAAAAAAGATTATAATTCTGAAGTTTTGTTAGATCTTCAAGAAGAAATTTTTTCAAACTACATCCCATCGATACAAAATAAACTAGGAATTTGCCCAAGTGGGGACTGTCTTAAAGAAGAAAATAACTATTTTAAATTAGAAACAGCTAATCAATCTCTTTGTTTACCTTTTACACAATGTGAGT
>PAKC01000013.1 GCA_002706205.1 Halobacteriovoraceae bacterium | reverse complement strand
ATTAGACCCTCGACATTTAATGAAAAAGATAAAAGGGACTAGTTGGTTGGGATTAACTATCGGTGAAAAAGAATATTGGGGAACAGGTGTAGCTAAAGTTGCTATGGAGTACTTTGAAGAAGAGTCTAAGAGGTTTGGAGCTAGTAGAATTGAACTTGGTACATTTGAATTTAATTATAGGGCTCAATCATTTTATAAAAAGCTCGGGTTTGTTGAAATCGGTCGTTTAGATAAGTTCACATATTGGGATGGTAAATACTGGGACGATATTAGAATGGAGAAGTATTTGTCATGAAATCAGTTCTTAACTATGTGGCCATGTTAGTTGAAAGTATCGAGTCAGTTCTGGAGAAAAAACCTCTTTGATTCAAGTTTTCTTGACGAGATAGAAGGATTTCCATCAGAGGGAACTGGAGAGCTTTATATTGGTCCAGACAATCAAATGGAAAAACTTCTTTTAATGCAAAGGACTAACGTCTCCCCGTGCTTTTTGACAATGAAGTATTTTAAGCAAAATACTTTACCTTTAAAATCTCCAGCAAAAAGCTACAAACGGCGTCACTATAGATTATCTTTTTAAACTTCACCGGTGGTTACTCGCTACAGAGCAGGAGCGCTAATGGTAATTGTTATTCCTTTTTGCCATGATCTCGTGGTGAGAAAATAACACATTCTGAAAAACCGGTGGAATTCATCGTACTATGACCATCCTCTGCTAAAAAAAGGTCCCATCTTCTGGCACTTATAACTTCTGAGTTTGTGTTATCTATATAGAATTCAAATACTTTCTGAAAATAAAATTCTCCAAAACTAAAACGATAGTATGTTTCTCCCTTTCCGTTGTGATCTTTGTCTATCGTTACGACTTGGTTGCTATAGTAAGGAGAATTTTTTTTCATCTAAGTGTGAACCATTAAAACTCATTGAAAAGTTATCAAACGTATGAATGTTTGATTTTACTTCATCTTCGTAAGTGAGAGAGATGGATATTGGGTCAGACTCTTGAAGTAGGTTCTTGCATTGAAATGTAAGACTTGATTTCGCGTGAGCAAGGTAGCTTGTGCTCAAAGCTAAACAAACTAAAGTCCACTTCATTATTTACTCCTCGTCATTATTCATTGAGACATTTGCGAGTAATCGTTTTATACTTTGGCGCGGTGCCTAGGCTGTTTATATATTCAAAAATGTCTACGTTGACTCGAACATCTCTTTCATAGCGTGCAAAGGAAATTTTAACCTGACCGTTCACAACTCGACCCTCTAAGTCTGAATTAAAGTCTGAAACCTTAAATTCGCAATTACCAGACTCACATGCGCGATTGCTTTCGATGATTGAAGTTTTCAAAGAATCCACGCTAAATCTACGGTGATCATATTTTTCAGATCCACTCTCTCGGTCCATAATTTTAAGTAATATCATATCCCTATTTCTTCCCTCTTCTTCTTTATAGTGTTCTATTTGAAGTTCACACGTTTTTGTTTTCTTGAAGAGATTAGGGAGCTTTCTCTTTTTTACACGAAAACTTTGTTCAGGGATTTCTAAATTACTCTTTTTAACATAACAAAAAGGCTGAAAGCTCATCTTTATAAGATTGCTACCATTGTATCGGCGCCTGTCCATAACGATTTTCGTATCTCGAATAGAGCTGAACGAATCAGAATTCTGGTACATATCGCGACATTTTTTATCAAAGCGACTTTTAATACGCTCGGAGAGAACTTGTAATCTTTCGATTACTCTTACTGAGTTTTTTTCAGCGCTGTAAGGATATTCTGTAAACCAATCCAGATTGTTAGACCAGTAGTCCTTAATATCACCGAGCCTTGCATAGTCTTTTAGTGAATGGGGACGATCATCAATAAGCTCTTGAAGCGCCTGGGAGTACTCATCAGTTATATCCCACTGTCCTCCCGATAGAAAAGAGCACCTGTTATAACTATTCTCATATTCATCCACAATATAAACAGCTAGGTCTGCTTGGTCCCAGGAAGAAACCCATTGGATCGTATTGTCAGCCTCATTTTTATTAAAAGTTTCAACATAGCTCCCAGTGGCCAGCACGCAATCTGCTTTATCAGCATTAAAGGTTTCATAGAGCTTGAAGTCAGGGTCGATATGCGTTTCCATGATATATCTTTGCGCCATTAGATTCGTTGAAAGAATGGTAAGGCCGATTCCTAATATGATCTTCTTCATTTACATTCTCCTAAAGTTTTTTGAACTTCATGAATGTTATTATATTTTTTTGTGCGACGCACTATGATTGAATTATTTACATTATTGGAAGAATGGGGCACCAGAAGAGGACTAACATCTACCCGTGTTTTTTGACAATGAAGTATTTTAAGCAAAATACTTTACCTTTAAAATCTCCAGCAAAAAGCTACAAACGGCGTCACTATAGATTATTTTGTTAAACTTCATCGGTGGTCACTCACTAGAGAGCTTCCGCAAAAGTTCTTCATTATGAATTGGCTGTGAAAAGTAGTGAAAAGCTATTGTAGTTAGGTATGGGTGTGCGTGGCATACGCTTCGTCCACCATCACGATGATCTCTAGTGATTTCGAATGATTTCTGGCTAGTGAAATTTACTTCTTTGCCTTTGGCCCAAATCCTTTTGAGTTGTCGTTAATAAATGTGGGAGCTGATAGGTTGATCTGCTGATTGCCATTGAGCCATTGTTCCAGTGCTTGATTAACAATAAGAGTAAAGTTTAAACCTGGGTATGCTTCAATTGATTTTTCAATTCTTTTTACTAAATGATTTGGAATGTTAATTGATTTTTTGACTATTTTTTTCTTCATAATGAGCTCCTAATGTATATATTATATAATAATATAGTATAATATTATTATCAAGAAGAAATTTTTGGAGTTTAAAGTCATCTGTAGTTATTTTGACTTTCGCATCAACAACTTAAAATAGTTATAAGGCTGTCACTACCTCCATTAAATTAGCTTAGGTGGCACCCCATTTTTTAGTCTAATCAGAAGCCTTAGTAATATTAAGGTTTTCACTGGTAGTAATAAAATATTTCACCTCATTCATCATCAAAGACATAAGTATTTTAGATCACAATGATTTAAATAAATCATTTTATTTATTATAAGTGTTTTTATATTTATATGTCAGAGAGGAGTTATGGAAATGTTCGGAGACAGATTAAAAAGATTAAGAGTTTGTTTAAGATCTTTTATAACGTAAGAACTTTTAACTTACATATTTAAAAAAGGGGGAGATATGAAGAAATGTTTATTGGTTTTAATGTTAATCGTCGGTTCACTAGGGGCACAAGCAAAGACAATGACTTGCTCGGGGATTCAAGGCGGAGTGATTATTGATGACCTTAATCAGCTTGTTACAGTTACAGGACATAGAGCTATTGAAGTAGCTGAATTGCTTCTTGAAGGTAAAAATGTATATGTTGATAAAATTACGATGGCCATTGACCAAAGTAAAATACAGGAAAATAGACCAGGTGGAATTGCAAAAATCGAAGCAATGTTAACTCCAAACTCAGCAGCAACTGTCTTTTATATAAATGGAGATAAAGAAATTGTTAGTCTTAATGGAGGCTTTCTTTCAGCATCCTTTAACCCTTATTACGATATCGGAATGTCTGGAAGTTTAACAGTGCTTAAAGACGGTATGTATTCAAGGGTAAGTTTATATATACCACATTTAGAGTGCATTAGAGAATTTAACAATTAGTAATATGCTTTAATAGAAATTAACAGGAGAAGAAAATGAAAGAAATAATATTATCATTGCTAATCGCAATTATTGGAAAGAATACTTTTGCTTATGAGAATATTGAAATAACCAAAGACTTTAAGGTTCATAAGTATGCATGTTACATAGATAGTGTTGGCGCTTTAAATGGAGCTGTGGATATGATTATTTATAAAGCTAACTCTTGGTGTGACAGTCTNAATGGAACTCTAAGTAGAATTGGAGGAAATAATTTAGAGATTGTTATACATGATAATTCACCCGCTCCAGGTGGCTGTCCAGGCGATGTCACTGTAAAATCGACTTTTACCTGTTGGACTAATACTCAAATTGAAACTGATTAAAAGGAGAAAGGGATGAAAAAAGTTAATTTATTACTACTGTTAGGATTATTTTTTGTATCTAATTTGGTACTTGCTAAAGCGAAAATTCATTGCAGTGACTCTTTGTATGTTGGAAAAACGATGTCTAGTGCAAACTTAGATGATGGTACTTTTCTGGTTGAAAGAGAAATGGCCTATAACCTTATGAAATTATTTATGAAACGATTATAGAAGGTATTATTATAAATGTAACCACCGTCGGTGGAGGACTTGTGACACCTCTAGCACCGCGTTTTGCTGAGTTGCGATATCTTTGATATTTAAACATTATGAAATTCTTCTTCTTATTATTTATATTCTCATTTTCCACTATGGGTTCGGAGTGCTCTTTTAAGTCAGAGGAAGTCGTTCTTATTAGCAATAGTGAGAAGTATTTATCAGTAAGAGAAGTTGAAGAAAGTGATGCTTTGGTAAAGGCAGCAGTTTCTTTTGATCCAAGTATTGAAGAATTTCAAAAGTCTATTGAGAGTATCGTAAGTGTTGATCCGTATAACTTATTACTACGTCAGTATAATGAGTTGGATTTTGGAGCTGATAAGGATAACGCTTATATTGTTTATTCTAATCTGGCCGGTAAGGTAAGAAGAATTAACTGCCTGGAGTCGTTGCTATACACTCAACAAGCAAAAAGAATGATAAATGCTGGAACTGATTTATTTACAAGTCCAGCAGAGTTTATGAGTTATGTTGTTAGAAAAGGGAAACTGCTCAAGGTTTATTTTTATACAATAGATCAGGCTGCTATTGGGAACCCAAAGGATATTATTTCTTACGTTAAAAAAGATATTGATAATGGTTGGAATTTATTATTTAACTTACATAATCATAACTTTTTCCCTTTTAAGAAACCTTTTCTTGGGGCAACCGTTCCTTCTGCTAATGATATAAATGCATACAGATCAGAGAGTAAGGGGATGGGGCTTAGAAAAGCTCTTGTCACAAATGGATTCCATACAATTGAAGTTTATGAAGAAGATTTTTATATTTTAAAAGGGACGAGAGATTAGGTTTGTAATGATCTGTAGCTTGGCGTGGCTGTCATGTCAATATATACAGAGGACAGATAAGGCCTGTTCTAAGTTTTTTTTGATAATTACTATGTTTTTGTATCAATTGAACCGATACAATGATATACTAATTAAAGAGTAAAGTTTTAATATTCGTTTTTTATTTTTTCCTAGCAAGTCTATCCAACAAAACTAATCGTAAAATTAAGTTCTGAAATTATTAACTAAAAACACCAGATTATTTCTGCGTGATTTGCATGTAGCGCCTAAGCCTACATGAAATAACATTTATGCTGCTATTTTGGCAGTTGAAATTACTATTTAAGCATTTACATATATGTCGTGTTTAAAAGGAGATTATTATGAGTACAGGTAAAGTAAAGTTTTTTGATGAGATGAAAGGATTTGGATTTATTACACCTGATGATGGTGGAAAAGATCTATTCGTTCACGTTTCAGCACTTGAAACGAGCACTTTGAAAGATGATCAAAAAGTACTATTTGAAATTGGTGAAGGACAAAGAGGGCCGTGTGCTATAAGCGTAAGAATCGCCTAATTAGTTCTTTAAATTCAGTTGCAGGTTTAGTTCTTTATGGATTAAGCCTACATCTGATTATTAAAATTTTTTATAAATAAACATAGACCTATTAGAGTCGACTGTTCAAAGTCGGTTATCTTTTTCGGTAATTTTTTATCCACTTTCTTATAACAGAATACTTTTACCACTTTTTAATTAAGCTTTAGCTGAAGATTTTATTTAACAATTACGCGAGTAAGCGCTATGGTTAAATAAACTTTTTTATGAGGGGCATCTTATGAGAACTTCAGAACATGCGATCAATCGGTTTAAAAAAAGAATTGGAGTTGAGCTTTCTTATGAAGAGCTTACTGAGGTTGAAACATTAATCAGCAAACAGGAATGTAGTGAGCTTGTTAAATGGGAGAAGGGAAATGATGTTAGTGTATACAAAGTAAAGTGGCGAGAACTTACTTTTTATGCAATTTATAATACAGAGGCAGAAAAAATAATTTCATTTAAAAACTTAGATGAAGATATTTACATAGATGCAGAAAAATATTTTAATGAATATTGATATTATTTAAAATAGTAAAATAAGGAATCAATATGAAACTTGGTTATACACTTCTTTATGTAAACGATGTTCCAGCGACTATGGATTTTTATGAAAAAGCTTTTGGATTAGAAAAAGGATTTCTTCATCCCCAGAAAGGTTATGGTGAAATGGTTACAGGTGTAACAAGGCTTGGATTTGTTTCACATGAAGTTGCTGGCTCACATGGTTTTGAATATAAAAAGCAAACAAGAGATTCAGAGTTTCCATCATTTGAAATTGGATTTGTGACTGATGATATTGAAGGTTCTTTTAATAAAGCGATTGAAAAGGGAGCCGTTGTTGTAAAAAAGCCTGAAAGCAAGCCTTGGGGACAAATAGTTTCTTATGTAAAAGATCTTAACGGTTTTCTTATCGAAATTTGCTCACCAGTAGGGAGTTAGTGGGGTAAGAGGTATAGCCTAAAGCTAACTCAGTGGTAGTTTTTATTCATTTGTTCAATCTCTACTTTTTTCATATAAATGCATAGAAATTTTATGAATAAGTGGAGGAAGATATGCAAATAGCAACTGAGGCCAATAATAGTCAAAGAAATTTAAAAGGTATTCAATCAGCACCTAAGGTTATCCCAAAATCTCAGTTAAAGGGAATTACCGCCATGGATGTTGAGGGGCAAGAAACTTATTTAGGTGAGGTTCGCCATTTTAAAAGTCATGATTATCTTGCTGAGGTTTTACCAAAAAATTTATCTATTGCATGGACTCAGATGCCGGCCAATAAAGAATTGCTAGCTCATTTTCATCCTTGTGCAAGTATGCTTCTCGTTTGTAATGGTCTTGGTTCCACAACCGGTGATACAATAACTGATGTAAAAAATGGTGATATCGTTTATATACCAGAATGGAATTTGCATGGTTTTCAAGGCAAGGGAGCTCAAGGCTTTACGGCTCTTTCTATTCAGTTTCAGGAAACGGCGATCTTTTCATCGGAAGAGACTCCTGAAACCTCTTATATGGATAGAGAGTCAATTCCGCTAGAGGATAGGCAATTAAAAATTATTGGGAGAGACTCTTTAGAATCTCTTTCATCTGTAAAGGTCGATGGGGAGAGTAAAAACTTAGGGGTTTTAAAAAACTTTGCCCAAAATGAATATCTTAAGAGTATTACTCCTGATTATTTTTCAGCAGCATGGGTACATTTAAAACCTGGGGAAGTTTTAGAGGATCATACCCATACGACAGATAGTATGATTATTATAACCCAAGGGAGTGGCCTCGTATCTGGTGACACCCAGGGAGCGCTTAATGAAGGGGATATCGTTTACGTACCAGCTGGATGTGAACATGGGTTTACAGGTGCTGGTGCTGAAGGCTTTTGGGCACTTTCCGTACAGTTTCAAGAAAATAGTCTTTATGAAAATCCGGATAGGCCTCAGGTAAGCTTTGTTGCAAAGAATAAAGGGGGGATGAGTTTTGAGCAATTTGTGCAGTTAAATAATAAGTATTCTTCAGAGTTCTTAAAAAATCCGATTTTTGATACCTCAATTAAAAATGCACTTTCTTTGAAGTATAAAAAGGAGAAACTTCTCGATTGTCTTCAAGTGATGAGTGATTCTTTTCAAAGATTAATGTTTTCTCGTATGGCCCTTTGTGATTCGATTCAATATAAGAAAATATTTTTTGAACATTTTATGGAAGAGCTAGGACACGATCTTGATTTGCAAAAGGAAAGAAATAGAAAAGATAAAATTTGGGATCCTATTTTAGAGGCCACAACCTTTTGGTTTTTTGGTAAGAACTTTTTAATTGATGATCCAGCAAGAATTGTCATGACTCAAATGGTTCTTGAAGGTGGGGCACATATGTTCTATTCTCATTTTTCAAAAATTTTAGATAAGGGAATGTCTAGTGATCATATCACAAAGCATAGTGTTGCTGATGAAGGGCATGACTCAATGGGAGTTGAATTATTAGCAACAGAAAATGCTCAAAAATTAACCGAACTCTCTGATCTTATGGAAAAAAGTTGGGATATGCTAAATGAGTTTTTGGCCAGAACAGCACAACTTATTCATGAAGCTTAATGCTTAGTAAGTACTAATTGTTTTTGATTAATAAGTAAAGGATGTTATCCTTTTTTAGATGAAACGAGTTAAAAAGTTATTAAATGAAAAAGATTTGTTTGAAAAATTCTTACCGTCTTTAAGAGGAAAAGTTTTTCATTTTACTTATTCAAAGAGTTGGTTATTAATACAAAAGACAAAAAAAGTTTTATCTAATAAGGAAGGAAAATTTATTTATGGATCTGTTCATTCTCATCAAAGTATTGGGAATTATTTAGGTGCCGTGTGTTTATTTGATCTTAGGAGTGTAAGTGAAATGATTCTTGGAAAAAACTCTCTTTTTCAAGATTATTTTAGCAGAAGAATAACAACTGATAGTCCGACATATTTTCTAGTTCTAAATGAAAAAGCTTATTCGAAAATCTTAAGGTTAGAAGATGTTGAAAATGAGCTTAAACAAAAATTGATGTATATGCCAGAAATTGAAAGCTGGTATATTGATGATTTAGATTTGTTTAATATTGAAGCAGTTTACGAGGTTTCTTTGATTTCATCAGAGTAAAATCTTAACACTTCTTTTAAAACTAATCGGGTTGCATGAAATAGTTAATTTCATCATTGAGAATGATCTTTTCGAATTTTCCTTTTATTGATATAGGGGGGATTATTATGGACTTTTTATACCACTTAATCACTTCAGCTTGGTTGTTAAGACGAATATTGTTTATGACAAGATAGTAGTAAGGCGTATAATGTTTTGGATAGATAAAATTAATTCTTTTAAAAATTGCATTTGATTTTTTATATAAACCTATCTTGGAATAGTTAACAGCAAGGTCTTTTTGCACGTCGTAACGTTTCGACTTCGACTTGAGTTTTAAAAGTTCCTTTATAGCCATTATTGATTTTTTACTTCTTGAAAAAAAACGAGAGTAGTCCAGATGTAAAATATAATCATTTGAAGTAAGTAATGCCTGCTCATAAAGAGAAGTTGCTTCTGTATTATTTTTTGCTTCAGCGATTAAAGCTCTTTTGTGTAAAATAGAGGACTTTAGGTGTTGATAGGTTTTGTAACTAATGAATGAGGATATAAAGAGGATGGGGATTAAAATATAAAAAACTTTGTATTTATTGAAACTTAAGCTATGGGATGTCTTTTGGAGGACTGGAAGAATAAAGAGTGTACTCAACTGGTGAAAGGGAAAGGTGAAAAAAGACATTAAAAATAAAAAAAGATATGGCTTATGGATGAATATTTTTTTTCGATATATAAAAATTAAAATAAGTAATAAGGTGAATGGTATGGCCCCTAATTCTAAAAAAAATTCTAGAAACTCGTTGTGAGCTCTTAGAATTGAGCCTGCACGTTCTTTGATGGAGGAAGGAAGATTAAAATTATGAAGGGTTTTGTACTGATAATCAAAATGGTAACTTTGAAATTGTCCAAGACCAACTCCTTTAAAAGGATGATCCTTAATCATTTCAAAGGATGTAAGCCAAATGAGAATTCTTCCATAAAATGTTTTTAATAAGTTGAATTTTAATAATAAAAAAGTTGATGTTGCAATGATAAGAGAGAGTGCAATAAGTTTAAATCTAAGTGAAATTCTTTTTAGAAAGTCGTAATTGATAATAAGTAAAATGTAAAAAATAATGCATGTTTTTGATCTTAAAAGTAAAAGTATAGCTAAGATAAAAAGCAGAAAGATCACTTTGAAAGACTTGTTTTTACAGTATTTGGAGTTTCCTAGGAATAAAGTTGTTGCAGTGATATAAATTGAGCTGAACTCGGGGTTTCCTTGTAGAGTTTTAATATCCATTTTTGAGGCGATTTTGAATGGAAAGAAACTTATTGCTGAATATAAAATAAAGCAAGACTCAATGGCTAAGATGGCAAATAATGGCTTTTCAAAAGAAGCCTTGAGATTTGGAATGAGTGTGCCAAAAATAAGTATCGAAAATAAAAGAATAAAGTTCGTCTCAAACTCAAAAGGATAGGGGATATAATAGAAGAGATATTGTGAAATTCCAGCAACAGTGAAAAGAATTAATAATATAGTAAATATTTTATTAAGTTTTAAGTTTCTTAATAGGACCAAATGTATGATAAGCATTATATTAAAAATGGAAAATATAAATATTTTTGGATAAGAGTATGAATTGAAACTTTGTGGAAGAACAATAATGATGGCCATTGACCAAATTAAAATAATAAATTTTTCGGTGTATTTAGTAATATTGGCCATTGTATATATTTATAGGTTTACCTGCGAGCCATGAATAAATATTTTCGAACCAGCCATTTATTTCACGTTCTATAGATTCTCTTGTATACCAGCTAATATGAGGAGTAAGAACAAAATTATCGTATTTAAGAAGGTGCCTAAATTTATCCTGAGTTTCGTAGCCTTTATCAATTGCCACAGCCTTTAATTTTGAATTTTTTAGGCCCTCTTCCAGTGCCTTGTAATCCATTAATTTCGGCCTGGAAGTATTTATGAGTACGGTCTTTTCTTTTAGTTTATCAATAATTTCTTTATTAATGATTTTGTGATTTGATTTATTTATAGGAATATGAATAGTAATAATGTCTGATTTTTCAAGCATTTCTTCCAAACTGACTTGTTTCACTCCATTTATTTCTTTATTTTCTTTGTCATATCCTAAGACTTCCATCTCAAAGCAATTTGCATATTTAGCAACTCGCTTTCCTATATTTCCAAGCCCCCAGATTCCAAGAGTTTTACCTGCTAGCTCAATTCCAGGTTTAGAGGCATGAAGATCAAGGTTATAGCTACTTAAAAAACTTTGATGAGATCTGATCATTAATAGGATTAAGCTCCAAGTAAATTCAGCGCAGGCAATTGATGAAAAATTTGGTACAAATGAGATATCTATATTATTAAATCTTTCTGGTTCAAACCAATGAATCCCAGTCGTGGGAAGATGAATAGCTTTAAGTCTTAAAGCTTGAATTTGTTCTTTTGAAAGTCTTGAGTATGATCGCGGAGTAAGTGCTGCAAAATCATTATCTTGGATAACTTCAAATAGCTTTTGTGAGTCTAGTTGACTTTTGACTTCATAGAAAGTTATTTCAGATAAACTTGTTAGTAAGTTTAATTGTTTATTGGAAAATGTATTTTTTCCTTTTGCTGAAAAAATGACACCTTTCATACTTTCTCTTTTTGATAAGTTCTTTTGTACTCATAGAAAGTTGAAAAGAAAAATAACTGTGCAAGGATTTCTAAAATTTCCTCAGTAAATTGATGAAATCTAAATATTTCAATATAAGTTTGTGAGCTGTTGAGATTAGGGATTTCAGAAAAAGCATCACTAATCACTGTATAAAGTGAGATTATGAGTGCTAATATTAAATAGATAAGGGCTATTTTGTTTTTTTTTATTTGTTTATAAATAAAATAGCTTAAAGCAAGTCCAATAACAGCAAATAAAATGTGGAGAAAGTCTCCGGCTCCAATGCCTGGAAGATTAGTTCCTATGTGATTGGGTTTGAAGACGCCTTCCCTTAACCTTTCATGGATTTGAAATTTTTCATCTAGAGAAAGAAAAATGAAACTAAATCCAAGAAAGGGCCACAGCCAAAATTGTTTTAATTTTTTAAGATCGAGTCTATTATTTGATTTTCCAATCCATATAGTAAGACAAGTTGTTCCAATAAAAAAAAGTTGAAGACTTGATAACCAAGTGAGGTGAGAGTGCTCATAGCTAATATGATCCCAATATCTTTCACCTCCAGCAAGAATACATAATACAATAAAAATACAATCAAATAAAAAAATGAAAGGTATCGTTAGGGCGCGTATACTCAAAGTCATTTTGTGAGCCACTCTTCAGCGGACCCCTTTTCAATAATCTCATCAAAATATTTTCTTGCTTCTTTTGCACGCTCAATTGAAGTTTCAGAATTATTTCCAATAAATAACTCATCTAGGTCTACGTCATTCAAGTCGTAGTATGTTCCAAACTCATTAGCAGTGCGATTTATTTGCTCTACAACGTAGACTGAATCTTGATTTATCCAGCCATTATTGAAAGGATCATTTTTATTTTCATATATTTCATAAAAAGCGTGATTACCGTCAGTAATTCTTTTGCCAACATATACGACCTTGCCAAGTGGATATATATTATGCCCATGAAGATAATAACTATCTTCTTTAGGCTTTAATCTCACTTTTGATTGCGCAAAAACGACAATCCCTTTTTTAAGGTCTTTAGGAGCACTCAACGCTATATTGTTTTTTAACTCATTTTTACTTTTGTTCAATTTTTCCTTTAAGTTTGAAATTTCTTGGGATAAGACTTTGTTTTCTTCTTTTAAAGAGTTGAACTCTTTTTCTAGATTGAGAAAGTCTTTTTCAGAAAATTTTGAACAAGAAACAATAAATAATAAGAAGAAAATTATTTTCAAGTGGTGCTCCTGACTAAAGTTTTATTTAGTTCAAATTAACACGAGACAACTGTATTCGCAGCTTAAGAGATATTAAGTTTATGGTGCTCCTAGAGCTTGTGTGTCCTTAAAAGTGTTAAGGAAAATTTAAAAAATGAGCGGAAACTGGTACCTATAAGCTTTGTAATTGTAAAGTGAATAAAGAAAAAGTCTTAAATGTGAAAGATGTCTTTAACTAAGTAAAAAAGATTTTATTCCGATAAAAGCTTGGGAGGATAGGTATGTTAAATAAAGCTTTATTCGTATTATTTTTTATGGTTTTTTATTCTTTTTCTTGGGCCGGTAACGAGAATTACACAAAAAATAATGGCATTTATAATATTGGGTCTGTTATTCGTGCGTATAGTATTAAGTCTAATGTAGTTTTTTTAGGGAAAATAAGCTTTGGATTTAGTAATACGGAATATTATTTGGATTTAAATAAAGCCCCCGAGGGTTTCGTCCAAGACCCAGTAGCAAAGAAAATTTTAGAAGAGTATAAAAAGTTCGGTGTTGATGAAAAATTTACGAGAGAAAAAATCTACAAGACATTTAATCTCAATAATGAAGACTATGTTCATGTCTATTCTCTAGATTCAGGAAAAGTTCATTCCTATAAAGTAGGGAAACTTAAATTTTATGTCAATGAAGGTGGATGGTCGCGAGAAGGAGATAATAATAAAAACTTTGGAGGCTATTTTTCTCCTGTAGGTCTGATTCTCGATGAAGAGGTCAAGGAGAACTATTTTAATAATAAAAAAGAAGCTCCAAGTAATCAGCCGGTAGGGATTTATACTATAACTGACAGTCCAGAAAGCCCATTTGTGGAACAAAAACTTAAGCAAGTTGATAAAAAAGACTTTTATGAAACGCCTGAAATGAAGGAAAAGATGAATCAGAAATTTTTTACCGTGACTGGAGAGGTTAAAAGTTATGAAGATAAAGAAATTCAAATTGTAAGAGCTCGAGCGGGTTTTCAAAGGTATTCAAATAAGATTTTTCATAATGAATTAATTAAAGTTTTTTATAAAAATAAGGAAGCTTTCTATATTGGAGATCATCTCTCTGGGAATGGAAAGTTAAATAGAAGCTTTAGCTATGGAACTATATATAAAAATGGTGCGACTTTCTTTTTTACAACACGAGATGGGATGCATTATTGTGGTGATTATTTTGTTATCAAACCAAATAAAGAAAACTATGATTTTGTAATAGAAAAAAAAGCTTTATGTATTGATCAAGGTTGTTAACTTTATCTTTAGATATTTGTCTTAGCGTACAATAGAATAGTATATTCTAGTATATATGAACTAATAAAACATTTTATATGAGGACTCATGAATAAACCATTTTCTGCTGCTTGTGAAAGAAATCGTGACCCTATCCTTGCTGTTCTTAAGCAATATCTGGATAAAGGAGCACTGCTTGAAATTGGAGCGGGGACGGGACAGCATGCTGTTTACTTTGCTAAGGAATTTCCTCAGCTAGAATGGGTTTGCTCGGATGTGCAAGAGAATCATGCTGGTATCCAAGCTTGGATGCAAGAAGCAAAACTTCCTAATTTATATGGGCCAAAAACACTTCAAATTGGTAAAGATGACTTTCCCGATAAAAAGCCTTATCAATATGTTTATTCCTGCAATACGCTTCATATTATGTCCTGGAAAGAGAATAAGACTCTTTTTAAATTGCTAGGTAAACGCTTACGTGAAGGGGCTTTGGTTTTCTTTTATGGGCCATTTAATTATGAAGGGCAATACACTAGTCAGAGTAATAAAGAGTTTGATCAATGGCTTAAACACACTCATTCGCATTTATCAGCAATTCGAAACTTTGAAGATGTGCATACGGCCATGAACAAAAATGGCTTTAAACTCCTTCAAGATCATCAAATGCCGGCCAATAATCGTTTGTTGGTGTTCGAACGTCTAGCTCTTATAGGGAAGGTATGATTTTAAAATTTCTATATCTTTTAAGGTTTGTTCGTTTTTTCTTTTAATATCCTGTTGGATAATTTCAAAGGCTTGAGGGATCTTGATATGATGAGCAGATTTAATAATCACCGGCTTAAAACCTCGGAGTAATTTGTGTTCACCTTGGGCTCCGGCTTCAAATAGCGGAATCTTTTTTTCGAGACAATAATCGATGCCTTGGTAATAGCATAGCTCAAAGTGTAAATAAGGGTAGTGATTTTCAAACTCGGGCATGATTCCCCATAGCCTCCCATAAAGAGCTTCGCTATTGTAAAAGAAAAGCGCCATCGCTACTGCTTCATGTTGAGTGCTCGCTTTGACAATCATTGTTTGATTTTTATCTAAGGAAGTAAAAAAGCTTTTCGTTAAATAAGGATAAGCTCCTTTTTTGGTGATCGTCGAAATATAAAATATATAAAACTCTTCTAGAAGTTCATCAGTGAGTTGATCTCGAGTTAACCTTTCTATTTCTAGGTTTGATTGGGCGATGAGTTTTCTTTCTTTTTTGATATTCTTGCGTTTATTTTTGCGTAAGAAATCGAGAAAATGCTCAAAACTTTCATACTCATTGTGAAAATGATATTGATGAGTCAGTTGAGTGACAAAGCCGAGTTCGTGAAGAAGTATTTCTTCTTGGTCATTTATAAAAAGATAATGTTCACTAGAAAGATTGTGTTGTTGATAAAAATCATAACTTTTCTTGGCCAATCTTGAGAAATCATCCTTGTTTCCCAAGAATTTAGGAGCATTTACTGGAGAAAAGGGGATAGCATGCAAGAGTTTTGGGTAATAAGGAATCTGATGACTCTGATAAAAATTGGCCCAATTCCAATCAAAAATATATTCACCATAGCTGTGTAGTTTTATGTAACTAGGAAGGATACTGTTGTTGTATTCAAAATGATGAGCTAACCACCCAGTTTGCTCTCCTACTGAGCCGGAGCTTTCAAGTATCTTTAAAAAGTTTCTATTGGCCAAAGGGTGTGAATTTGTCATCGTTTTTATTATGAAGCTTTCTAGGGGTGTTGCAAAGAGATTTGTAGTGATTTTTTTAGTTTGTTGGATAAGTGGGATTGACTAATATCTTTGAGAGGTGAAAAAACTTGGTACAATGCATTTTTTTTTGATAAGTAAGTAAAAAAATATTTTAGGAATTAGGTTAAAATGATCAGGATAGGCGTCGCTCAGATAAAGAACTCAATAGATTTAAAAGAAAATTTAAAAAATGTAAAAAAATGTTTAGGTATATTTCAAGATACTAATGTCGATTTAGTTTTGTTTCCTGAATGTTCTTTATCCGGCTTTTCTGCCAAAATTGGTGAATGTAGTCTCGATTCAATGAATTCTTATCTTGATGAGTTAAAGCTTTGGTCAAAATTAAATAAGAAAATGTTGATACTTCCAACGGCTTTAAGAGAAGATAAAATTTATAATACCGGGTTTGCGTTTCACAATGGCACTATGGAGCGTTTTTATAAAGTAGGTCTTACGGAATCTGAAAAACAGTTCTTTTCTGTTCCCGTAGGCTATAAGAAAAAAGTTTTTACGTTAAAGGGCTATAAATTTATTTCTCTTATTTGCTTAGAAGCTCAGTTAAATCCAGAGTTATATTTTTCCTATGGTGATGTTGACTTTATCTTATGGCCTGGTTATTGGGGGTGGGAAAAAAGTGATAAATGGGAAGCCATTAAGAGTAATGGAGAAGAAAACTTTGTTTTTACTAATTCAGCTATGTGGTCTGTTCCATTAATACAATCAAATTTTGCTTATAATGATTTGGGTGATGATAGAGTCAAAGGTCCTCATGGATTAAGTATTGTTGTTGATAAAGAAAATGACCTCAAATTTAGAGCATCTTATGAGCAACAAGAATGCTTTGTTGTCGAATTGGATAAGAAAAAAATTTATAATTGTTATAGTTTAGAGAAATTTGATTAGTTATGTATTATGTAAAGTTATGTAGACATGAATAAAAAATAGAATAGGAGAAAGTCATGATTAAAGGTGTTCACGATATTTATTATAATGTAAAAGATATGAAAAGGGCGGTAAAGTTTTATAATGAGGTTCTCAATATGAAAATAGGTTATGAATCTGAACATTGGACCAGTATGGATTGTGAAGGGGTTATGGTTGGTCTTCATTGGAGTGAAGGAAATGACATCCCGACTTTCCCAAGAGATTCCCACGGTGCTCACTGTGGCGGCACGCTTACACTTAGAAGTGACGATATAAGTGCTGATCAAAAAATTCTTAAAGATGCTGGAGCTAAAATTCTTGGAGAAATGGATGAGAGCTGGGGGCATATGCTTATTTTTGAAGATTTAGACGGAAATGTTCTTAAGCTTCAAAATGCAAAATATTAAATGATTATATAAATGAGAAGAAGATGCTCAGCTATATGTTTTGAGCTTCGTTAAAGCTTTCGGTGATTGGCTTGCTAGAGTTTTATCAATATTACGTACAAAACTGTTAAAGACAAAAAAACTTGAGCTAGAACATGTTATTCCCCTTACTTTTCATGGTATATGGGTAGAGGATATGTAAAAACTTATAAGGAGTTTTAATGCGAGAGCTTCCTAAAGATTTAGAAGTCTATAAGAAAACACCAATTTTTAATCAATTAACTGTACCAGCTGGATTGTTAAAGACACATACGACTAAGGCAGGAACTTGGGGACGTATAAGGGTTAATAAAGGAAAATTACTTTATATTATTGAGTCTTCCCCACAGCAGGAGATCGAATTAAATGTGTCAAAATATGGTGTTGTTGAGCCCCAAGTACCCCATTATATAAAACCAGTGGGAGAAGTTGAGTTTTTTGTAGAATTTTTAAAATAAACACTTAATGACTCTTTTATTTGGATTTGTTATCTTGACTCTGTACCATAGTACGGAGTGTAAAGTATGAGTATGAAAAAGTTATTAACTATAGGAAAACTAGCACAGGCATCCCATGTAAATGTCGAGACAATTCGATTTTATGAAAGAAAAGGTATTTTAACGCAACCAAAGAAAATTGGAGCCTTTAGATATTATCCTTGGGAATTTGTTAAAAAAATTCATTTTATTAAAAGATCTCAGGAGTTAGGTTTTACTTTAAGAGAATCTAAAGAACTATTAGATCTAAAAATAAAGGATCAAGCTCGTTGCAGTGATGTGTTAATAAAAACAGAAGAAAAGATCCATGAGATTGACCAGAAAATTGAAGATCTGCAAAAAATGAAAAGGTCATTAAAAGGATTAGCAAACTGTTGTCACGATATGAATCAACCTCTAAGTGATTGTCCTATTTTAGAGTGCTTTGTTGAGAGGAAGAATATATGAAAAAAAATGTCTTGTTTTTATGTACGGGAAACTCTTGTCGCTCTCAGATGGCGGAAGGTTGGGGCAAGGCCTTAAAGGCAGATCAGTTTAATTTTTACTCGGCAGGAACAAAAAAGCATGGTCTCAATCCCAATGCCCTTAAAGTTATGCAGGAGGCCGGAGTTGATATTAGTACCCATAAATCCAAGACGACAGACGAATTAACTGTAAATGATATGGATTATGTCTTTACAGTGTGTTCTGATGCTCAAGAAAATTGTCCTTATTTTGCGGCCAGTAAAATTATTCACGTAGGTTTTGATGACCCTCCAAGACTTGCTCAGGGAGTTGAGGATACTCAAGAAGTTTTGGAGATTTATCGTCGAGTACGAGATGAAATAAAAGAATTTGTGATCAATATTGAGAGTTATATAGAAGGAAAAAAATGAGTAAAGAAACTGAACAAATGGGAGTTTTTGAGCGTTATTTAAGTGTTTGGGTCGCACTTGGAATTATAGGGGGCATTGTACTTGGAAAAGTATTAGGTGACTCTATAAGTGTTTTAAGTGAGATGAATATTGCCAATGTAAACCTTCCTGTCGCTTTATTGGTTTGGCTTATGATTTTTCCCATGATGGTGCAAATTGATTTTAGCTCAATTAAAGATGTGGGAAAAACTCCGAAAGGACTTGGATTAACTTTAGTCATTAATTGGTTGATTAAGCCTTTTACCATGGCCTTTTTTGCATGGTTATTTTTTGATAAACTTTATGCTGCTTATCTTTCTCCTGAGCTAGCTCAAGAGTATATTGCTGGGGCAATTATTTTGGGAGCAGCTCCTTGTACCGCGATGGTTTTTGTTTGGTCTTATTTAACCAAAGGAGATCCTGAGTATACTTTAGTACAAGTTGCGATAAATGATTTGGTTTTACTGGTCGCTTTTATTCCTATTGTGAAGTTTTTATTGGGTGTGACTAATGTTTCAATCCCTTTTGATACCTTAATTTCTTCAGTGGTCATTTTTGTCGTTATACCTCTTGTGGCAGGTTTTTTGGCCAATAAGATTCTTATAAAGTCATTTGGACAAAAGTGGTTTGAAGAGGTTTTTATGGTTAAACTTAAGCCCATTTCTATTATGGCCTTATTGACCACCTTAGTGCTTTTATTTGCCTTTCAAGGGGAAAGAATTTTGGCCAATCCTTTACATATTGTCTTGATTGCTATCCCTTTAACATTGCAAACTTATTTCATCTTTTTTGTTGCTTGGGGAGTGGGAAGAAAAATGCATTTGCCTCATTGTATATTGAGCCCAGGTTCGATGATTGGGGCCAGTAATTTTTTCGAATTAGCAGTGGCGGTGGCCATTGCACTTTTTGGGCTCAATTCAGGCGCAGCTTTGGCCACGGTGGTTGGAGTCTTAATTGAAGTCCCTGTGATGTTGAGCTTAGTTAAAATTTCTAATAAGTGGAGATACTAGTGATGAAATTACAGGGCGTAGGGAAACTTTCCAGTGAGCATCAGGAGTTAGTAAGAAACTCTTTTATTAAGCATGGTTTGGAGCTTGAATTTAAAACAATTGATACCTTGGAGCAGAAGAAACTTATTTCGTTTGATAAAAAAACGACCAAGGAACTTAAAGCAAAGAATATTGATTTTTATAATTGGGATTTATTGTTTTCTGTTTTAGGGCCTAATGATACTCAGGGTGAAATTGAAAAAAAATTAGATGAACGAATAAGGGTTTTAAAATCAGTTTTAAGTTTAAAGTCTAAGCCGCAGGGACAGGAGTTCCATGGAAGTATTAGAGTTTATGATATTACCCAGTCTGCAAAATTTTATGCTTGGCTTTTTGGTGTCGAGCCTAAGGAGTGGACCCATCGTTATGTCACTTTTGTTCGCGAGCACCCAAAGTTTAACTTTGTTTTGTTAGTGGCTGACGCAAAAGAACTTCATCACGATACCCTTTATCATTTGGGGATGGGAGTTTCATCTAAGCAAAAGGTTCTTGAGTTTTATCACTCGGCCCTTGAAAATGATTTTCAGATTGAAAAGCCTCCTCGTACGACTTGGAGAGGCACCCCTTTACATGAGCTATGGCTTAAAGACCCAGATGGCACTTTAATCGAAATCTATGCCCGCCTAACAGAAGATGAACTCGCGGCCATGCCCGAAGATAAAGAACCGATCTTTTTGGTGTAGGGTGATTATTATTTTTTCGCTTCAGTTATAAGCTCAACCAGGTGTTCAAGTTGGACATTTGATTCGAGTGGGTGTCTAAGGGTTTTATTGGGAATAATTTTATAACGATTTGATCTGCCAATTTTTTCTCGCTTAATAAAACCTGCATTATCTAAATCTTGGATAATTCCTAATATAGAACGTTCGGTGATACCAACTTTTTGAGCAATCTCTCTGACAACAATATTTTCATTGGTTGCTAGCAGAAAGTAGACATGTCCATGGTTACTAAAAAAAGTCCATTTTACGTCGTCTTGTTGCATATACAGGCCCCTCCAAGTTGTTTAATATACTGTATTTACGTGAATAAAAATACATGAAAAAAAATACATGAAATTTGTTGCATGTAACGCGTCGTTCTGGTAGGGTAGAGTGCGAAAGGAGAATCCATGGATTTTTTCAGCTATTTTCTGCCGCTAATGGTCGTTTTTCCTATTATCATGCAGAAATTACGCAGGTTTTATTTAAAGAGAAGCTATATAATGCTTCAGTTTTTGTGGCCTTTACTTTTCTTAGGTTTTAGTGGTCTTAGTTTTTTTTATGGGCGAGCGTTAGAAATAAGTTTTTGGCATTTTTCGTCTTATTTTTCTTTTGGTCTTAAATTAGATGTTCTTTCTGGTGTGATTGGGGCCACAGTTTCCGTGATAGGTCTTGTGGTGGCCCGTTTTTCTATAAGGTATTTAGAGGATGATCCAAAGCGAGAAATGTTTGCTCGCAATCTTTCTTATACGTTAAGTTATGTTTTATTGATGTTGATGGCACCTAATCTGGTATTGTTTTTTCTGTCGTGGTTTGGGGCCTCTTATTTTTTACATCAGCTTTTAACTCATTTTTCGGATAGGGCAGCTGCGCAGGAAGCAGCTCAACAAAAATTTTGGGTGAGTCGATTAGGAGATGGTTTTATTATCTTTGCGGGAATCATTCTTTTTATTGTATTTCAAAGTTTAGAGTTTAAAGTTATTTTTCAAATGATTCAAGACAGTCGTTTTGTGCAAGAAAACTTTATGTTAATTAATATGGCTTCGCTTTCATTAGTTTTAGGAGCGATGACTAAGTCAGCTCAATTTCCTTTTCATTTTTGGCTGCCAAATACGATGGAAACTCCTACACCAGTTTCTGCTTTGATGCATGCTGGAATTATTAATGCTGGTGGATATTTAGTGATTAGAATGAGTCCTTTATTAGTAAGCACTCCATTGGCCTTATCGATTTTAGCACTTATAGGGGCCTTTACTGCTTTTTGGGCGACGATTGTTATGTTTACTCAGCCGAATGTTAAAAGAAATTTGGCCTATTCTACTATTTCTCAAATGGGATTTATGATGCTTCAGTGCGGATTAGGAGCTTTTTCTATCGCTGTGGTGCATATTATTGGTCATGCGTTTTATAAGGCCTTTGCTTTTTTAAGTTCAGCGTCTAGTACGGACTTAGCTAAACTTAATCGTTATTATCCACGAGTAAAAACTGCCCAAAGTTTATGGTCGCCTTACGTGCTAGCTTTTATATCACTGACATTAGCTTTAGGAAGTTTTATGTATTTAGGTCATTCTGTTTGGGAGCGACCTGGAACTTCAGCGCTTTTAATTGTGTTGGCCTTGGCCGTGTCTCAAATTTTTCTTAATTCTAAGGATAAGCTAAAAGCCTTTGTCGGTGCGAGTACGTTAGTTATTCTTTATCTTGCTCTGACAAATATGATGAGTTTTCTTTTGGCAGGAATTATTCCTTATGAAGTTCCAATTAAAGGTCTTGTTGGAGGAATGACATTATTTATTTGTGTTTTTTTCTTCTTCGCTCTTTATTTATTTCAAAACAGTTTGGATCGAATTTCTAAGACTAAATGGGGCAAGAAAATTTATGTTAAGGCATTAAATGGAGGCTTTTCGTGAGCGAAGTTTTAAAAATTAAAAAAAATAAAATAATCACAAAAGAGATTAAGCAAACACAGTCTAAGAAGAGAAGTTTTATTTTTAAAAGTATTCAAGCTGCAACTCAACAAGTGAGTCCTTTGTGGGATGTGCATAATTATGTCGCAGTTAATCCTTTTTTTGGCCTTAAAGAGCAAAATTTTTTAGACGTGGCAAAGTATATAAGAGGATTATCTGGCCATGAGATTATCCCCAAAAAAGATTTTTTCTTAAAAAAATATACTGCGAATGAAATTACTGATTATGATCTTGAAGTTGCCAAAAAACTTTTTCTTAAAGAAAACGAGGAAAATGGACGCAAAAATCCTTCAGTTACTGAGTTGGTGGACTTTATTAGTTTAGATGAAAAGAAAAATCATTTTTTAAGAGTGAAATCTATTAGTGATATTTATGATTTAGAATACGATGAGAAAATAACTGGGGATATTACTCATGAGGTTTCTAAGTGGGCATCAGCTTATTTTGATGAAGGACAGGCCTTATGGAAAATCTCTACTGATCAGATACGATTCTATACTTGGTGGAGGTCCTTAGTTCAATATGATCATCTTTTTGGAGAGAAAAAAGATTCTTTTTTAAACTTAGTGAAGGCCCTTCCGCATGAACCAGATTTGGCTTTGGAAATGCTTACGGATAGGTTGATGGAAAAAGTTTCTTTAGATCAAAAACAACTAACGGATTATTATTATCGTTTACTTTATACCGTTTTAGGGTGGGCATCTTATATTCAAAAATTTGAATTTGAAGCTCAGCGATCTCAAGATTCAGGTGAGTCTTTGCAGCTGGGTGGGATTATTGATATTTTGGCCATTCGCATGGCCTATGATATTTCTTTGAGAGATGAGATTTCAGAGGTGGTGTTTAGAGCTAAAGAGAAAAAAGATGATGATGATACGGATTTAGATTTTCTTTTTATTTGGTTAAATGCTGCTGAAAATGCTTATCGAAGAGAAATTGAACAGAAAATAAGACCATCTGAGTCTAGGGATCAACAAAATGATCGAGCAGTGATTCAAATGGCCTTTTGTATTGATGTAAGAAGTGAGGTTTTAAGGAGGCATTTAGAAAAGGCTTCTAAAAAAATTGAAACGATTGGTTTTGCTGGTTTTTTTGGTTTACCTATAGCTGTCAAAGGCTTAGGACATAGTGCTGCAGAGCAAAATTGTCCTGCCTTATTAAGTCCACGTTTTGAAATCGGTGAGACTGCTTCTAAGAATGAAAGTTCATTGACTGAAAAAAAGCAGAACTTTGCTCATGCTAAACAACTTAAGAATAAAATAAAAGCTTCGGCCAATTGTGGCTTTTCTTTTGTGGAAACTTTTGGTGTTGGTTATGCAGTAAAAATGATCTTATCCAGCTTAGGAAAATTAAAAACAAATATTAATATGTCAGCTATGGGCCTGGGCCAAAAAGAGCAAGAGAATATTCAGCTTGATATGCAAAGTTTATCTTTTGAAAATAAGGTCAGCTTAGGTTTTAACGCTTTAAAAAATATGGGGTTAACTTCAAATTTTGCAAAATATGTTTTTTTTCTTGGCCATGGCAGTGAGACATCGAATAATGCCTATGCTTCGGCTTTAGAATGTGGTGCTTGTGCTGGACATAATGGCCAGGCCAATGCTCAAGTTTTAGCAAATATTTTAAATGATACTCAGCTGCGGTTGGAGCTTAAAGCTAAAGGGATAGATATTCCTGAAGATACGGTTTTTATGTCCGGATGGCACAATACTGTTAAAGATGAGCTGATACTTGATGAAAATAAAAGTTTAAATCAAGAACAAAAAAATGAACTCAGTGATTATCAAAAAATATTTGATACCGCTATCGAAAAAGCTCGATTTGAAAGGGCCCAAAAAATGCCGTGGTGTTCAAACTTAGCGAATGATGAATTAAAGACAGAGTTTTATTATAAGGCCAATGACTGGTCTGAGATTCGTCCCGAATGGGGATTGGCCAAAAATGCTTCTTTTATTATTGGAAGAAGAAAATTAACTCGAGAGTTAGATTTGGGGGGAAGAGCTTTTCTTCACGATTATGACTCTAAACAAGATCCCGATTTGGCCATTCTTGAGCTTATTATGACGGCACCTATGATTGTAACTAATTGGATTAATATGCAGTATTATGCCAGTACTGTTGCTGGGGATAAGTTCGGAGCCGGCAATAAAGTCATTAATAATGTGGTGGGAGGAATTGGCTGTATTGAGGGCAATCAAAGTGATCTTCTTTCAGGACTTACTGAGCAATCTGTTTGCTATCAGGGGCAGTATTTTCATGAGCCTTTAAGGCTACAAGTTTTTATTGAAGCTGATCCTGGGGCAATTGAGACGATTATGCATAAACACCAAATTGTACGGGACTTAATACAAAATTCCTGGTTAAAAGTGATTTCGATTGATCCAGAGCATGGAGAATTTAAAATATTTCACCAAAATCAATGGATTCAGATCAAAGAAGATTTGTGGAATTAGCTTTCGTTTCATTTTTTAGTTAATTCATATTGAAAAAGACTGTGAGATTTGTTGTTATTTAATTGTTATAAATAAATTAACGAGACTTAGATGACAGTTTTTATTCTTTGCGTTTTATGTGGACTTATTTTACTTGTTTGGAGTGCAGATAAATTTGTAGCCGGAGCTTCAGCAATAGCTATTCATTATCATGTTTCCCCCCTTCTAATTGGTATGCTCATTATTGGCTTTGGAACTTCGGCCCCTGAGTTAGTTGTTTCTGTTCTGGCCTCTTGGGACGGAAATACTGGCATTGCGATAGGAAATGCTTACGGCTCTAATATTACAAATATAGCATTGATTTTGGGAGTGACTTCAGTGATTTCTCCCATTGTGGTGCAGTCTCAAATTCTAAAAAAGGAATTACCTCTTTTATTTTTAGTGAGCTTGGTTAGTGCTTGGTTTTTATCTGATTTTTATTTATCTCGACTAAATGCTTTTATCTTATTGTTGGTTTTTGTGGCTTTGATGGGATGGACTTTAATTCAAGGATTAAAAAAACGAGAAGATCCTTTGGCCATGGCGGTAGATGTTGAGTTCACCACAAAAACGGTTGATGTCAAAAAATCTTATTTCCAGCTTTTTGGAGGATTATTTATTTTAATAGGAAGTTCTCGATTACTTGTTTTTGGTGCTGTTGGGATAGCAAAAGCTTTTGGCCTTTCTGATGTGATTGTTGGTTTGACTGTTGTGGCCATTGGGACATCGCTGCCTGAGCTTGCTTCTTCTTTAATGGCAGCTAAAAAAGGAAATACCGATCTTGCTTTGGGGAATGTATTGGGCTCAAATCTTTTTAACACACTTGCTGTAGTCGGTTTGGCCGGCTTTATTGCTCCCCTTAAGATTGCTCAAGAAGTTTTTTATCGTGATATTGGATTTATGCTTATTCTGACACTTTCCTTATTTGCTATCGGTTACGGGTTTAAAAAGCCAGGGCGTATTAATCGAGCAGAAGGAGTTTTATTATTGCTGTCTTATATAGGCTATACTATTTATCTTATTAAAAGTATAAAAGGTTAAGATGAAAGACTTTCATATTATTTTGACAGCAATTACCAGTATTATTTTATTTGTTTTTGGCCTAGAAAACTTTTCTAAGGAAGTGCAAAGAATTACCGGTGAAAAGTTTCGAAAGTTTTTGGCCAAAGCGACAAAATTCCCTGGGCTGGGGCTGCTTATTGGGGCGGTGGTAACTGCCTTTATTCAGTCAAGTTCTGCGACTTCTGTTATTGCCATTAGTCTGGTTAATGCGGGAGTACTTTCTTTTCAAAACAGTATTGGAATTATTTTAGGGGCCAATATTGGGACAACCGTGACAGCGCAATTAGTGGCGTTTAAATTAACTGCTTTTGCTCCGGTTTTTATTATTTTAGGTTTTGCTTTATCTTTTATTCGCTCTAAATATTCAGTCTTTGCCAAATCTTTATTCTATTTTGGCTTTGTTTTTTTTAGTTTAAATTTAATTTCTTCGACTTTAACTCCGCTGCAAGAAGATATTCGTCTTATTCAGTTTCTGACTCAACCCCAAAGTCCTTTTATTGGTGTTTTGATTGGGGGATTAATAACTGCGATAGTTCAATCTAGTTCAGTGACAACTGGATTGGCGATTATTTTTACTCAACAAGGGCTTATTAGCCTTGAAAATGCGATTCCTATTTTAATGGGGGCCAATATTGGCACGACAGTGACGGCCCTTTTATCAATTATCAATATGGATATTGCTGCTAAAAAAACGGCATTGGCGCATTTTTTATTTAATTTAGGGGGAGTCATTATTTTTCTTCCTTTAGTGATGTATTGGGGCAATGACTTTCCTTTGTTCTCGGATGTTCCAGCGATTGCTCTGGCCAATTTTCATCTTATTTTTAATTTGATTTCAAGTTTTACTTTTTTAGTCATTTTAAAACCTTTCACCGCACTCATTGACAGAATAATGGGGGAAGGGAAAATGGACTTTCAAAGAATTGATGTGAGTTTTTTAGCACCAGAAAATGATTATAGTAGTACTGAAAAAAAACTAATTGAAAACTTGGATCAAGCTTATGCCTTTGTTCAAGAAACTTATAATTTAGTGACTTTAAGTATTGAGACAAATTATAAAGGTGTTTATGAAGCTGCTCAAAAAAGAATCGAGTATTTTGAATATTTTCGAGCAGATCTTTTAAGCTTTTTTTCTCGCTTTATTAGTCAATGTAGTGGCGAAAAAGAGATTAAAGAATTGGTTGGTATCATGTCAAAGTATGAATATTTATTTCAAATTCATGATTCGGTAAAAGATATCACAAGTATTAAAGAGGCTTTAGATGAAAATTATATAGAGTTAAAAAGTGATTTATTGTTAATTGTAAGAGAAATTTCCAGTGAAACTTTATCCATTTTTGAGCAAATGGCGATAAAAGATTTAGATCAAAAATCGACTAAAGAATTAAAAAAGAAAGTCTCAGAATTTCAAAATGATTTATCTAAGCACAATAATAATATTTTACGTATTATGGCCATGCCTGAACGCCCTGATGCTGGTTTAGTCCTTCATTTGATTACTTATAGTCAGAGATTAAAGGATAAATTGGTGCATTATAGAACTTTATTTGACAAGCATCCGTTGGGTAGAAGTAACGCGTTGTTCTGATTTGACTTTTTTTTACTTCTCTTTTAGGATTTAATTGTTAGGGAGTAGTCAGTTGCCATCCAAAAAGGCAAAAGTTACGTCGACATAATGGGGAAACCCCGGTGTAACTGCAAGATATTAAAATATATGCTTGTTGACGAGACTAACACGAGTAATTGATTTAATTGCCGTGTTGTCTAGTGTTCTTAACGATCTTTTGACCTCACGGTAATGAAAGTAGTGAGGTAATCATGACAAATATATTTGAAGTTTTAATGGTTGGTTTAGTTCTTAGTGCTGATTCATTTTCTGCAGCATTGGCCATGGGGTCAAGGCCGCATAAATTTAGCGATACCTTAAAATTTGCCTTAACCTCTGGCGGTGCAGAAGCGCTTGTTTCATGGTTGGGAGCAATCGCAGGTCTTAAATTGATAGCACAGTTTGATTCTTTTGATCATTGGATATCTTTTTGTTTGTTAGCAGCAGTGGCAATACATATGACCTATGAGGGGTTGTGTGAATTGAGAGGGACTAATGAGAGTCACAGTCAAAATAAAGATTTTCACAGTTTTTATAAAGTTCTCATCGTCTCTTTTGCGACTAGCTTAGATGCATTTGCGGTGGGTGTGAGTTTAGGCGTCACAGGCAAGCCCTTAACACCTTTTATTCTTTCTATTGGTTTGTGGGCCTTTTTTTCTACTATTATGGGAATGAGTATTGCGAAATTAGCGTCATATAGATTGGGCCCTTTATTTAATTTAATAGGGGCATTTGTTTTATTTATTTTGGCCTTGAAGTTTTTAATCAATGGTCTTTAAAAGGAGTTTTACATGAAAAAATTATTTACTATTACTTTTTTAAGTCTTGTTTTAATTTCTTGTTCTCAAAAAACAGAATGTACAAAGCAAGATAAAAGTATGTGGCAAGACCAAGACAGTTTTAAAGAAAACCTTGTTTCCCAAGGATATAAAATTAAGGAGTTTAAGGTTACAGAAGGTAATTGCTACGAAATTTATGGTTGGGATAAAGAGGAAAATAAAGTTGAAATTTATTTTAATCCTGTTGATGGATCTATAGTTAAAAAAGAGAATCACTAATGCAGCAGCAAAAACTTGCTTTAAAGTTTAGAGTTTTTCATTGGGGAGTCGCTATATGTGTACTCCTCAATGCTTTTATATTGGAGTCAGGTGACTTTTTGCATCGCTATTTAGGTTATTTTGCACTTATTTTGATCATTTTAAGAATTTCGTTTCAAGGACAAAAAAAAGTTACTCATTATAACCCCAAAGCTAAATATGTTTATTGGTTAATTTGGCTTTGTCTCTTTGGATTGGCCCTCACTGGCTTTATGTTGGGACTTGATCGCTTTTTTGGGGATTCGACATTAGAAGAAATTCATGAAGTTATCTCAAATATATTACTAGGATTAGTCTGTTTACATTTATTAGGGATTGTCTTTGATGCTTTTCAAAATAAACGAAAGACGTGGATGGTGATGTTTACTGGGGATAAGGAAATCTAAAGTCAAAATTGAGATAAAATATAGTTATGAATAAAATAGCCTATCCCAAGCAAGATAAGCCCCAGACCATAGCAACTCCAAAAACTCAAGTTGAGCTTTTGCGCTAAAAGAAAGGGGACAAAAAAAAGTAAACTCACAGGAATTGCTACAAAAATACTTTTGGCATAGGCCACTGATTGAGCTGAGTTTTTCCACTCAAATTGAGAAAAAGCCAAGGCCAGTAATGTTGTTAAGGGCAGGGCGGTTAAAAAACCTGCTAAGGTTGTTTTTTTTCCGGATAACCAAGACACAAAACTTATTATAATTGCTGCTAATAAAACTTTTCCTACCCATAACATCATTTATTCCTTTTTGTTTATTTATCTAAGCCGTCAAATGCGCCAAATAAAGTTGTTTCACCTGTTTTAAATTGAATATCAATATTATAGGGAACTCTTTTGTTTTTCTTTCTTGTTCCTTGATAAAACTTTTTTGAACTCTTTTTACTTAATTTAAAAGTTGTTTTTCTTCCTCTTTCTAATTGAGTTGCAGTGACAGTTTTAGAGAAATCATTGAGTGAAACTTCTTTCATATTTTTGTCATAGAGATAAAGTTTTACATTTAATCCTTCAATAACAAGTTCTCCTTTATAAAGCATTTTTGCTTTTCTTCCCTCATTAACTTGTTTATAGTCAATTATAGCAGCAACTTTTCCTCCTTGCATACTTTCATCTGTAATCGCCGGTCCATGCCCTTGGTCATGAGCATAAGTTTGAAAAGAAATTGTAAGTAATAAAAGTGATAAGATTTTCATTTTTTCTCCTTAAAATGTTAGTCCAGATAATTGTTCTAGTTTGATTTTTAAACTCTGGTAGTCCTTGTTGTATTTAATAAGATTTAATTCAAATTGATAAAGCCTATCTCGAGCAGAAACTAAGTCTAGAGAGCTTTTAATGCCTCTTTGATATTCAGCTAGTACTTTTTTAAAATACCTCTGAGCATTGGCCAAATTTATTTGAGCAAGCTCATATAATTTATGTGCGTTTTGTAATTTTTCATAATTATAGATGATGTCGATTTCTAAATTATGCTCAGCTTTTTTAAGTTTTAGTTGTATTTTTTTATGGTGAATTTCTTTTATATCTTCTTGTGCTTTCTTTTTTCCTGCATCAAATAAAGGAATTTCTAAATAAAATCCTACGAGTCCTTCTTGTGTATTATTTGTCGTGTAAGTATCATCGATTTTCATATTTCCATAGCGAGCTTTTAATTTTAATGTGGGCATACGCTTTAGAAAGCTCGCATTAAGTTCGTGCTCTGAAGTTAATATTTGGGAATGAAGATTGCTGAGATTCATATTTTTTAATTGTGATGCTTTTAGTAATTCTTTTTTACTAACTTTAAGTTGTCTATGTGAGATATCGTCATCTAATTTGACTTTTTGGTGAGAGGGAATAAAAGCTAGTTTTCTTATTTGATTTAAAGCATGTTGATAGTCTTGGGTTATTTTTAATAAAGTGTTATCAAAAGTTGCTTGCCTCATTTGAATTTCCATAGCGTCAGACTGTCCAACTAAACCTTGATGTTCTTTTTTTGCAACCTGCTTTGTCATGTATTGGTTGTATCTAAGCTCTTTTTTTATAAGGTCTAGATGTTTTTTATGTGTAATGGCTTTTAAGTAGGCTTCTTCTAATTTGCGTTTGAGCTCATCTTGTGCATATTTAATGAGTTGTTTTTTGTAATGAATCTTTTGTTCTAGTGCTTGAATTTTCTTTTGATCTGCTCCAAATTGGTAGAGATTGTAGTCTAGTCTAAGTTCTGAGACTGTTTTTTGAAGTTCAATAGAGCGCTCTTTGGGAGCAATTCTTTTTTCTTTGCCTATAATTGCTTTTATTTTTGGATAGTATTCGGCTTTTGCTTTTTTTATTTGATGTTTAATCTCTAATAGACTTAATTTCTCTTGTTGAATAAGAGGATCTTTTGTTAAGGCTTTGTTAAACAAGGACATAAAGTTATCTGAATTGGCCCAACTCGTATTTATTATTAAGATCAATAGAAAAGTTTTTTTCATGATCTTTCTCCTCTTTTTTTATTAAGTATTTTTTGAACAGATTTAGCAGCATAGTTGTAAAAAATAACAGGTGTTACAAAAATATCTAAAAGGGTTGAAGTGAGCAGCCCTCCTGAAATGACGACGGCTACAGGATAAAGAATTTCTTTTCCGGGTTCACCTTGAGCAAAGAGAATAGGTGTTAGGGCAAAAATGGCCGTAAGCGCTGTCATAAATACTGGAATTAGTCTTTCTTGTGAGCCTTTAATAATAGTTTCTTTAGAAAAATTCATTTTTTCATTTTTTATGAGATGTAAATAATGAGAGATCATCATAACCCCATTTCTACTGGCAATCCCACATAATGTGATAAAGGCAATAAGAGTGGCTACAGATAAAGTATTTTCAGTAAAGTAAATGGCTAAAATAGCTCCTATCAAGGCTAAAGGCAGTGCCGTTAGCACTTGTAGACACATCATGAGACTACCAAAGTGCCAATACAGTACAATCACAATAGCAAGGATAGAAATCGTTCCAAGGATTGAAATAAGTTTACTGGCCTTTTGTTCACTTTCAAATTGTCCCCCAAGCTTGATAAAGTATCCTTCATCGATATTAAGTTCATTTATTTGAGACTGCACTTGTGCAACGAGTTTATCTAGTGGAATTCCTGCAGAATTGGCCTGGACGATAATTCTTCTTTGAGCATTTTCACGGTTAATAATATTTGGTCCATCCGATTCATACACAGATGCGACATCTTTTAATCTAATAATCTTTCCTGTAGGAAGGACTCGAATTGGCGTGTTACGAAGTAAATCTAAGTCTTTGCGAGTTTTTTCATCAAAGCGCATTGAAATATCAAAGATTTTTTGTTTATCAATGATGTTTCCTACAGTTTTTCCTTTTAAGGCAACTTCAAGCATAAGAACAATATCACTAATATTGATCCCAAACTTAGCCGCATCCTCACGGTAAAGATGAATTTTTATTTGTGGCGTAAGGACTTGTTGCTCTAGTTGTAAGTCAACTAGACCTTTAATCTTTTTTAATTTTCTTTCTAGTTGTTTACCATACCGTCTTAATTTAGAAAGATCGGGGCCAATAATTTTAACCGCAATCTGTGCTCTAACACCAGATAATAAGTGATCTAGTCGGTGACTAATAGGCTGCCCGATATTGGCATATGTATTAGGTATTGTGGCAAGCTTGTGGCGAATTTCTTTGAGAACTATTTTTCTTTCTCTACCGTTTTGATAAAAATCGACATCGATTTCACTCCAATGGACACCTTCAGCATGCTCATCCATTTCAGCTCTCCCAGTCCTTCGAACGGTACTTTTGACTTCAGGAATGGCAAGCATTAATTCTTCGGCTTGCTGGCCGATATGATTGGACTCCTCTAAGGAAATACCTGGCCATGTCGCAAGACCAACTGTAGCAGTCCCTTCATTAAAGGGGGGAAGAAAGTTGCGTCCCATCTGAGGAATTAAAGAGAGAGAGGCCATAAGCAATAAGAGCGTAGAGGTTATAATAAGTTTTGGTCTATCAAGAATTTTTAGCAGGATATTTTTTTCTTTTTGCTTTAGAAAAGAGACTAGTTTTCCATCTTTTTTATCAATGACTTTTGCATGGGGAAGTAAGTATGAGCATAGCACAGGAGTTATGGTTAAGGAGACAAACAAACTGGCCAAAATAGAGACGATATAGGCAATACCTAGTGGAATGAAGAGCCTACCTTCAATGCCACTTAAATAAAAAAGAGGCAGAAAAACAAGTACAACAATTATCGTTGATATGACGATAGAATTTCTAATCTCACTTGAAGCGAGGTAAATGATTTGGAGTGGATTGAATTTTTCTTTGCGCTTTTTAGCCTGACGTAATCTTCTAAAAACATTTTCGACATCGACAATGGCATCATCGACNAATTCACCAATGGCAATGGCTAAACCACCAAGAGTCATCGTATTTACAGATAGTCCAAAGAAGTTAAAAATGATTGCTGTGATGACGAAGGACAAAGGAATGGCAGTAAGAGTAATAAAAGTGGATCTGAAGTTAAGTAAGAAAATAAAGAGGATAATGGCAACAATAATGGCTCCATCACGTAAAGCTTCTTTAACATTATCAATTGAGTTTTTGATAAAGTGACTTTGCTTAAAAAGATCTTTTTTTAAGGTAACCCCTTTAGGTAGTTGCGACTCTAGCTTGATGGCCAGATCATCAATCATCTTCGAGACCTCGATCGTTGAAGCATGGGGTTGCTTTTGAATGGTTAAAATAACCGAGTTTTGGGCATTAATTGAGCCATCACCTCTTTTGGGTTGAGCAGCTATTGTAATTTTAGCAATATCTTTAAGTTTTACAGGCTTTCCAAGATGAAGACCTATATTTGACTCTTTAAGGTCATCAATACTTTGAGCTCTCCCTATGATTCTAATAAGATATTCTTTCTTATTTCTATCAACAAAGCCACCTGTCGTATTTTCACTTAAATGCTTTAAGTTTTCTACAAGCTGTCCTAAAGAAATATTTTTAAGTCTTAGTTTTTCCGGGTCGATTTGAATTTGATATTGTTTTTTTCCACCTCCTATGACAACAACATTACTCACGCCTGGAATTGACAGAAGTTGTGGCCTTAAGGTCCAATCAGCAAGAGTTCGAAGCTTTAAAAGATCAATATGAGGCGAGTTTGCTTGCAGTCCTAAAAATTGAATTTCTCCCATAATAGATGTAATAGGAGTTAACATTGGCGATATATCTTCTGGGAGCCTATTTTTGACAGATTGTATTTTTTCATTGATGAGTTGTCTATTTCTGTATTGATCAGTTCCCCATTCAAATTCAACATGAATAATACTCACACCCATCGCACTTGAAGAACGAACTCTTGTCACGCCAGTTGTTCCAATCATAGCAGTTTCTAGGGGAATGGTTACCAATGTTTCAACTTCTTGGGGAGCGTAGCCATGACTTTCAGTAATGATCGTGACTTTAGGTTTGTTGAGATTTGGGAATACGTCGATGGGAAGATTAAGAGCAACCATACTTCCGTAGACGGTTATAAATGCAGCAAAGACCGTTATGACTAATCTGTTTTTTAATGAAAATTTTATTATTTTATTGAGCACTTTATTCTTCCTTATAGCAAAATAGAGATGAGTCTTCTTATGAGAAGGTTGAAGAATATAGGCTTAATTTAAAAGGGGAAGATTTCTAAAATGATCCGGTGGAGGGATAGGTTGAATGGCATAATAGTTATACTTGAGATTAAAATATGAGATATTATTTTTTAATTTAAGTTTTCCAATAGTGATTAAAACCAAGTTTTTTGTCAATTTGGGAAGTTGAAAACTTGGGCATATATAACCTTCTTCAAGACTTATGAGATTATGTTGGTGTTCATTTTCGTCAGAAGAATGATGTGATTTTTTTTCATGATGAGAGTGTTCTTGCTCAGACTTATGTGTATTATGGTAATGTTTGATATGATTTTGGATCACAGCATTCGCCATTGGAGCAAAGAGATATTGCGTAAAAATGAAAAAAACTGTTAAAAACTTCATATAAATAGATGTAGCTTAATCTGGATAAAGCGTCAATTTGTTTCATTTGATGAATCTTAATATTAAAACTTTGCTTCTTTTATCACCGTAATAATTTTTTTACTGACTAAGTTATTATGTTTTTCTGGCCGATACACCAGACAGATTTCATCTTTAAAGCTCGGTGCCTGAGGAAGTCTTTTTAGCCTTGGGTATTGGGAAGCAATGGTTGCTGGTAAAAGTCCATAACCTAGTCCAAGGGAGGTGAGTTTGGCCACAAGCTCTAAGTTACCCGTATTAATTTCTCCGGTAAAGTTTTTCTTTTTGCCAAGCTTTTTAAGAATATATTGGGATTGGGCCAAATTTTGATCATAGATAAGTTTTTCATTTGCTCCTTTATGATAAAAAATTGTCACTTCATCTTGATAAAGTTTGCGAATGACGAGATCGGGGTGGCGAATAGGATTAACAATAAGGCCAAAATCAGCTTCCCAACTAATAATTTTTTCAGTCATCTCTCTTGAGAGTCCGTGGGAAAATTTAAAATCAAGAGCGGGAAATTCAGCCTGAAGCTTAGGGAGAAAAAACTCTAAAGTATAGAGGGCCACTGAAGGATGGATGGCAAAAGTATAACTGCCTTGAACCAAGCCCGTCTCTGGATTGGCAAGGTTTTGTGCCTGCTCCCATTCATAAATGAGACGTCGAGAACGTAGTTTAAACTCTTCACCCAACTTGGTTAGCTTGATGCCATTTTTTAACCGAATAAGAAGTTGCCCTCCCAATTCATTTTCTAATCTTTTAATCGCATAACTGAGTGCGGGTTGAGAGATTCCAATGATCTCAGAAGCTCTGGTGATATTGAGCGTCTCGCTTACAGTAATAAAATATTTTACATCATCCATCATTAAAGACATAAGTGATTTTTATCACAATAATTAAGATAAGTCATTTTATTTATTGATTTGTCTTTTGTATTTATACCTCATCACACAACAGGAGGGATGAAAGTGAAGAAATTGTTTTTAGTATTAGTTTTAGTTGGAAGTTCGATTGCTGCAAAGGCAAATCATGAGATTCATAAGGGGTGCCAGGATTATTCTTATGCATTTAATGAAATGGATATTTGGGAAAGTGATCAGAAGATTCACTTTCGCCTCTCAGGGTCTACAGTTTTTAAACTTGCTGGGGATTGGGAAAGACAAACAACAAGCTTATTTTCAATTGATAAGTCTAAATGTCGATTGAGCGAAGATAAACAACTTATTTCGTGTCATGATATCACAGAACTTGAAGTCGAGCGTCAGCAAAGAGGTCAATTTGATAGTTTAGTCCTTATTAAGGGATTGAGCTTAGAGTTACGTTTTGTTGAGTCAATGAGTAGGTCAACTCCATCGGGGTTTGAGTTAGTCACTAAATATCAAGTGGCGCAAACTCAAGAGTACGTAGCTAATCGTGTCCTTTTTGAAGGTGATCGAGAGCAAGGCTGTCTTCAAAGATAAAATGACTTTAAAATCAAACACTTACTAAGTAAGTGTTTGATTTTTTGACACCTTTGTAAAAATATTCAATTAGGCGATTTTTCATAAATCTTTATGTTAAAGTTGAAAAATGAAAATTCTATCGCTTTTATTTGTATTGTTTATTCAAAATGTGGCCGCTCAAGACTCAATTACTTTAGAACTTGGCAATGATCTTCTTACAGAGGCAAGGACTGATCGTTATCTGACCAATACTTTTTTAGTAAAGATTGAGACGGATAAAGTTCCTAGTCTTATTAGAAGGTTTTTACCTGATATAGAAGCAGATCATTTTCTTATGAGTGTAGGAAATGATATGTACACTCCAGAAGATATCGAAGCTGTGATGCCAGATCCATATGATAGACCTTATGCTGGGCATAGTTATATCGAATTTAAAGTGGTGCAAGATACGCAAAGGAGAGTTAATCAAACTTGGTTAACCTTAAGTGTGGTGGGACCAGCTGCGTTATCAGAAGAATTGCAGTCTACCGTACATGATTGGACCGGATCAACTAATCCACAAGGGTGGGACTCTCAACTGGAAAATGAATTAGGTGTCCAAATTGGAAAGCTTTGGGGGTATAAAAATGAGCTTTACCGCTTGGGAGACATTAGAGTTGAAAATATCACGTATGCCACAGGAACCCTGGGAAATATTAACACTTCTGCTAGTGTCGGCTCAAAACTGATCGTAGGTCTTAAGGACGAAAAAAACTCTAAGTGGGGTGCCTATCTTGAAACTGATATTAGACAGACTTACGTGGCAAGAGATATTTTTATCGATGGAAATTCAGCTTGGTTTGGGGAACCTACAAGACTTGAGCGAAAGGAATATGTAACTCAATGGGATACTTCTCTAGTTGGCCGATATGGAAACTGGTATCTCCGTTATACGTATACATATCAAACAGAACAGTTTAAAGGTCAAAATGGACCGACAAAGTTTGGAAGAATTTCTTTGGAATATACAACGACGACCGAAGCCATTGGAAAAATGTTTAGTAATATGTATCAACGATTTAGTAATTAAATGAAAACATTATTTTTTAGTACCCATGACTTTGAAAAAAAATATCTGGACTATTGGACAGAGAAACTCGCTATTAATGCTGTCTTTTTAAACTCTCAATTATATCCTGAAACAGTAGGGCTGGTTAAGGATTGCGAAAGTATTAGCTGTTGGGCCAATGATAACTTAGGGAAGGATGTGATTAAAAACTTAGCTGCTTCAGGAGTAAAGTTTATTTCTTTACGTTCAGCAGGATTTTCTCATCTTGATCTCGATGAGGCCAAAAAACAAAAAATTGCAGTTTGTCGCGTTCCTGCCTATTCTCCCCAAGCAATTGCTGAACACACCCTTGGGCTGTTAATGTGTTTAAATCGTAAATTACCTCGTTCTTTTCAAAGAGTTAAAGATTTTAATTTTAAACTCGATGGATTAGAGGGAATAACACTTTATGGAAAATCAGTGGGAATTATTGGAGTGGGCAAAATAGGTGAAGCTTTTGCTCGTATTATGCACGGAATGGGCTGTAAGCTTTATTTTGTTGATCCATACCAAAATAAAGAATTAGCAAAAGAATTGAATGCACAGTACGTTGATCTAAAAACACTTTTAGAAAACTCCGATGTGGTCAGTTTGTTATGTCCTTTAAATGAGCAGACTAAATATATTATTAATGAGAAGACAGCTCAATATTTAAAAAAAGATGCGTTTTTGCTCAATACAGGGCGAGGGGCTTTAATGGATACCCAAGCAATTATCAATAAACTTAAAAGAAATGAGCTTCGCGGTGTTGGACTCGATGTTTATGAGCATGAAGAAAAAATCTTTGCTCATGATCACTCCCTAGCAGGAATTTCTGATGAAAAACTTCTGCGCTTGATGAGCTTTCCTAATGTGCTCATTACTTCTCACCAAGCTTTTTTTACCAAAGAAGCCCTTGATAGTATTGCAAGAATTTCTTGTGAAAATATTTTTAATTACCTCCATCAACAAGAAATACCAAAAGATAATAAAGTCTTGTAATTGCATTGCCTTTAGTATTTAGCCTAAAAAGAAAAAACCTCCCAAGAAAGTCATGATGAACTTGGGAGGTGCTGTGTTTAATCTTCAAATTCAATTTTTTTAATATTCGCATTTGTTGGATCAAAATAGACTTCGACTTCTTTGGCATCTTTATCTTTGCCATAAATTTCGTAACAATTGCCTTTTTGTTTAAATTTTCTAATGCTAAATCCCTTTTTTTGAACGATTTTTTTAAATTCTTTAATCGCAAGCCATTTTTCTTTAGGCAGGTCTGTACAATCTTTTTTGGCAATGGCATTTGAGGTTAATAATAAAATAAAACTAAATAAAAAAAATGTTTTCATATATCTCCTTGGTTCATTGATTTCATCATCATCTTTTTTCTCATTAAGCGCTAGGGACAAACGTCCTAAATAGCTGAAAAATTGTTTTTTAGGTCATAAGTCCAATGTCAAAAACTAAAAAATAATCGAAAATAAACTAAACAAATGGAGGAAAGATGAAGAAAATTGTTGTTTATGATTTACCTACACGGGCATTTCATTTTCTTTTTGGTTTTTTATTTATATTTTCATTTAGCATAGGAAAGTTTGTTGATGATGACTCATGGCTCTATGCTTATCATATGCTCTCAGGTTTTCTTATGGCCTTTCTTATTGTTTTAAGAATTCTTTGGGGATTTTTTGGGACAAAATATGCCAGATTTAAGAGCTTCCAATTACGGCCTAAGAAATTAGTCGATTATTTTAGTTCGATTGTTTCTGGAAAAACAAAAAGGGAATTAGGCCATAATCCCGCTTCAAGTTATGCAGCTATTATTATGTTTATTATGCTGTTTTTACTCGTCACTACGGGAGTCTTGATGGTCAGGGGAGTCGCTAAAGAACTTTTTGAGGAAGTGCATGAGTTGTTTGCTTTTGCATTTTTATTGACTGTTATTTTTCATATTTTAGGTGTTCTTTTTCATCAAATTAGGCATCAAGATGGAATGATCTCAAGTATGTTTAATGGAAAAAAGGATAAAATTGGGCCAGATGAACAATCTGTAGCTCAAGCCCCTTTCAGTTTTTTTATATTTCTTGTTTTAATACTAGGTTTTGCAAGTTATCTCTTAAATAGCTTTAATACACAGAATGGGACTTTATATCTTTTTGGAAAAACATTACAATTAAGTGAGCAGGACAATGAGCATGATCTTAAATATTATAACCGCTACTATGAGATAAATGAGGATGATTAGGGAAAAAAGATGAAGTTAAATGAAAGAATATTTATTGCTATGAGTTTACTTGGAATTAGTTTTTTAACTTTATTTGATCTCATCACAGACTTTAACGAAGGAGTCACATGGTGGCATATTTCAATTGAAGGATTTGTTGCACTTATTGCTGGAGGAGGATTTCTTTATTTATTGATAAGCTCATTTAAGTTAAAGCATTTAATCGCTAATGAAAGAGTACTTACTGACAAACTTAAAATAGAGAATGAAAGATATAAACAACAGTCTAAAAAATATATTGAAGGATTAAGTTCTACGATTGAAGCTCAATTATCTCAATGGGATTTAAGTAAGTCGGAAAAAGAAATTGCTTTTCTTCTTTTGAAAGGACTAAGTTTAAAAGAGGTGGCACAACTGAGAGGAACTACTGAAAAAACGGCAAGGACTCAATCCGCTTCAATTTATAGTAAAGCAGGATTGGCCAATCGCTCTCAATTGGCAGCTTTTTTCTTGGAAGATTTATTGCTTCCAAGTGAAACCACACTTCAAACTTCTAAATAGCGACTTTCTTTATTTAACTTATTTTAAAAACATGGTTGGATTAACAATTTTTATTTCTTTTTGCCTATTATTTCGCTTGAAAAAACCTAATGTTCCCTCTTCTGACTTTATTTTATAAAGATCCTGCTGCTCATTTAAAATTTCAGTCAGGTGTTGTAAGTCTCTTATAGGAAAATTATTTATGCTGGTTAATACTTCTCCAATACTCCATTCTTGCTGATAGGCAGGGCTTTCTTTTTCTACGTGGGTGACAATGAGCCTTTCCTTGTTTTCATCAAAGTTTTTAAGAATTTGATAAAAAGTGTAAACATTGGTGGCATTAAAAGACTCTAAAATTTCATAACTAAGAGCTTGGACTGTAAGTCCCCACATATCGACAAAGTCTCTTTCTTTAATGATGGGCTTTGCAGTGATCTTCTTGGGGCGATAAGCAGAGGATACACCTGTGAGACTCATTCTTTTTTTGTCTCGCCAGATATCAAGAGAGATCTTTTGGCCAATAGGGATAAGTTTAAAGGCATCAAAAATATTGCGTCGATGATAATGTTCGTCCGTAATAAATATACCATGGCGATCAATAGGAGTGTTGTTAAAAGAGATTATGACATCTTCCGTTTTAAGTTTCGCTGAAGCTAAAAAACCTTCTTTTTCAATAGAGCTTACAATAATCCCCGTATTACTTGGCATCCCTAAGGCATTTGCAATATCTTGTGAGTTTTTTTGAAAACTCCCTCCAATATCAGAAAAACAAACTGAATCATTTTCAAATATATTTTTAAGAATGATTTCGATAAACATGAAAGGAGTGATAAAGCCAATATTGTCGGCATCTTGATAAATAGAGGTGTTAATTCCCACCACAAAACCTTCCTCATCAATGGCCGGTCCTCCTGAGTTACCAGGATTAATAGCTGCATCAGTGACAAATTTTTCGGCACTCATTCTATCACCTGAGATAAAATTGGTAATCTCTCCTGCTGTAATATTAGGTTCTGTCATTCCCATTGGGTAGCCAATTGCTTTGATGCTAGTTCCGCGGGTGATATTCATATCATTTTTAAGAGAAAGGTAAGGGATTTCTTTTTTTGCGATAGACTTAAGTCGTTTAAGCTCGCCTTTTTTAAGTTTTAAAATGGCAATATCAGGCTCATTGTTTTTTACTAAGCCGATAAGCTCTACTTGAAAAGTCTCTTCGGAAGTGAGCATAGTCATAATTTCTAGGGATTTAGCATTTTTTGCTACGTGGGCATTAGTAATAATGATATCTTGTGCATAATCATTTTGAATAAAAAAACCTGAGCCCGACCAGTCCTTTAAATCTCCTAACCTAGGGTTGAGAATTGATTTAACTTCTTCTCCGGCGTATCCTTCAGCATAGATTTGGACAACAGCACCCATTTTACTACGAGCTAATTCAATAAATTTAGTATTCATAAAATGATCCCTTTTTAAAAAATCTATTTGAATTGTAATGGACTTTACTCCGATTTTCCAAATGAAAAGAGAGTTCATCAGTTGTTAAAAAAAATGAGTCTTTTTGTGACAAGATGTGTCTTCCTATTTATAAATTTTACTCAAGTGAGTAATTGAGTTATACTGGCCGTTATGAAAAATTATGAGAAGAAAGAAAGACGAGTAGGATTTGAAATTGAGTTTCAAAATTTAACCCCAAAGAAAGTTGCACAAATTATCACTGATTGTATTGAAGGTGAGGTGATTAAAGAGTCAGATGCAAGTTATTTGGTGAAAACCTCTTACGGTGAGTTTAAGGCCGAAACGGATGCTAAATTACTTAAGCAGTTGGCCAAAACTTCAGAGGATAATATTCGTGTGAAGAAGTTTGACTTTGAAGGTGTCATTAAGGATATCTTGAAACCTTTAACTGAGGAGCTTGTTCCGACTGAACTCGTTTCACCTCCTTTAGAAGAGTCTCAGTTTGAGCTTATTAAAAAAATTGAACAAGCTTTAATCAAGGCAGGTGCTAAAGGGACTAATGAGTCTGCTTATTTTGCCTTTGCGGCACAATTTAATCCTGAAATTGTTTCAAAAGACAGTGATCATATTCTTAATGTATTAAGGGCCTATATTTTACTCACACCCTGGCTTAGAGCTCAAATTCATATTGATTTAACACGTGAGCTGACAAGTTATGTTGATGACTTTCCAAAAGAGTATGCGAAACTTATTTTGGAGGATAATTATAGTCCAGATTTAGAACAGCTTATCGATGATTATTTAAAGTACAATCCTACACGGAATAGAGGATTGGATTTGTTACCTTTATTTATGTTCTTAGATGCTCAAAAAGTCAGAAAAAAAGTAAAAGATGATCGAGTTAAGGCACGTCCGACATTTCATTATCGTTTGCCTAGTTGTCAATTCGGACTTGATTCTTGGCATGTTTTTGTAGAGTGGAAACGATGGGTTTTGCTAGAAAGGCTAGCAAAAGATATTACCTTTTTAAAGAAGATGTCAAAGTCTTATCTTAGGCTTTGTGATAGTCATACACTTAATATTGATAAGAAATGGTTGCAAACTTCAAATCATTATATTGAGGATTTTCGCTCATGAAACCTGTCATTGGTGTGACTAAGTCCTCTCAGCTGACAGGTAAGACGCAGAATTTGGCCATTAGAATATGTTTGTTTTTTTCTGGGGCCAAAGCTGTAAATCTTTCTACTGCCAACCCTTGTTATGAAAAAAATATTGATGGGCTCGTTCTTTCTGGAGGCACCGATCTTTATCCTGGTATGTATAATAATCAAGAGATAAAACAAAACTATAAATATGATCACGCTAGAGATGAATTAGAGCTTAGATGGTTAAGTAAGGCGAGAGAAAAAAATATCCCTATATTTTGTATTTGTAGAGGGGCTCAATTATTAAATATATTTCATGGCGGAACACTCCATACTGATATTACTAAGGTTTATGAAAATGCAAACTATCCCAATAGTTTATTAGCAAAGATATTTTTCCGAAAAAAAATTAATATAAGAAAAAACACACGCTTAGATGCTGTCTTCCAAAAAAAAGAAACTGAAGTAAATAGCTTACATAGCCAATCTATTGATAAACTTGGAAAAAACTTAAAATTGAGTGCTGTGGAAGATAATGGTGTAATTCAAGCTATCGAAAATAATCGAGATCGCTTTATCATGGGAGTTCAATTTCATCCTGAATTTCTTTTTTATCGAAAAGATATAAGAAGCCTTTTTAGAAATTTTGTTGAGGCCTGTCGTCGTTAGTTGTTTTATAAGTAAAAAAAGCTTGATTATTGCGCCAATGTGATATACCCTATGGGGGTATGTGGAGGTAAGATGAAAGCATTAGATATTGAAGTTACTGGCATGAGCTGTGGAGGCTGTGTCAAAAAGATCACAGATCATTTCCAATCTTTGGCCGGGGTTGATCAAGTTCAAGTTGAGCTTGACCAACAAAAAATTAAAATGAATTTAGAGGATAATGTTTCGAATATGCGTATTCGAAATGACTTGATCGAATTGGGTTTTCAAGTGACCAAAATGACAAAGGTCTAAAATCTTATGTTAAGCTTTTCACTTAAAATTAAGGGCATGAGTTGTGCTAGCTGTGCTAGCTCAATCGAAAAAGAAGTTTCGGTAATTGAGGGAGTACATAAAGCGAGTGTTAATTTTGCCGTTGAGACAGCACGTTTTGAAGTTACTAATCCAGAACTTCAAACAAAAGTTTCTGAAAAAATTGAATCATTAGGTTATTCCATAGTCGACTCCAACAAAAGCGATGAGGTTAATGAAAAATCACAGCAAGATAATCTTTCTCAGTTTTTTATTTCTATAACTCTTGCTTTAATTCTTTTTTCTTTGGCCATGTGGCCTTTTAAAGATTGGCCAACGCAAAAAATAAACTGGTATTTACAATTATTATTTTGCATTCCTATTTGGGGCTGGATTGGTTTGAAATTTCAAAAATCACTTCTTCATTTTATTAAAACTGGCCAATCTAATATGAATACACTTATTGGTCTAGGAACTTCTGCCGCTTTTTTTTATAGTTTGTTTATTACGATCTTTTCGCAGTTTTCTTTAAATATTGGTTTAACACAAAGGGTTTATTTTGAAGCAGTTGGTTTTATTATTTCTTTTGTTTATTTAGGACAGTATTTTGAAGAAAAGGCTAAGAAAAAAACAAAGGAAGCCTTAAATTCTTTGTTTAAGCTTAGCTCAAAAAAAGCCACTGTTATTGTACAGTCAGATGTTGTAGAGAAACGGATTGAAGACGTTGAAGTAGGAGATCTTATTAGAGTCAAACCGGGAGGGAAGTTTCCAGTTGATGGTGTGATTTTAAAAGGGTCCAGTGCTATTGATGAATCGATGATCTCCGGAGAGTCCATTCCAGTATTTAAACAAAAAAATGATCGCGTACTGGCAGGAACAATAAATGGAGAAAGTGTTATTGAATACAAGGTCACAAAAGTTGGTAATGATACATTTTTAGCTCAAATTATAAACTTTGTGCAAGAGGCTCAAAACTCTAAACCTCAAATTCAAAAATATGCAGATAAAGTGAGTTCTATTTTTACTCCTGTGGTTATTATCTTCGCTTTATTGACTTTTATTACGTGGTTTGTTTTTGGTGCTGAACCTATTTGGGGAAATTCAGTCTCTAACCTTATTGCTGTCTTAGTTATTGCCTGCCCTTGTGCACTTGGTTTGGCAACCCCGACTGCTGTTGTCGTGGCGACGGGAAGGGCTTCATTGCAAGGATTGTTAATCGGAGGTGGCGATGTTATTGAAAAGGCCATTGGAATTGATACTATTATTTTTGATAAAACAGGAACGATTACTGAAGGAAAGCCTGCTGTCGTTGATGTTAAGTTAGTTCAAGATAAAATGAGTATCCTCGCAGACGTGGCATCGATTGAGCAATTCTCTGAGCATCCACTTTCAAAGGCAATTGTAGATTATTCAAAAAAACAAAATATTGAATGGTCAGAACCTGACAGTTTTGAAGTCATAAAAGGAAAAGGTTTAATGGCCGAAATACATAATCAAAATTATCTTATTGGAAATAAAAATTTACTGAAAGAAAATGATGTGATTATTAATGATAGTTTAGACTCCACAATGATAGGAAGCCTCGTTTATATTGCTTTAGACAAGCAGCATGTTGGAACAATCACGATTGGTGATAAAATTAAAATGGGTTCAAAAGAAATTATTAAGGACTTAAAAAAACGAGGAATTGAAACTTGGATGATTACAGGGGACAACTCCTCTGTTGCCCAGTTAGTTGCTAAAGAGTTGGATATTGATCATTATATTTCAGATGCGCTCCCCCTTGATAAATCCACTCAATTAGAAAAATTACAGAAAAAGGGAAGAGTTGTGGCCATGATTGGGGATGGAATTAATGATGCTCCAGCTTTGGCCAAGGCAAACTTATCAGTAGCGATGGGAACAGGGACTGATGTGGCGATGAATGCATCTGACGTTACGATTGTTAAGGGAGATCTTTCAAAAGTTTTAGACTTTATTAAACTCTCTGAAGGAACAATGAAGATTATTAAGCAAAACCTTTTTCTTTCAATGATCTATAATACTCTTCTCATCCCTATCGCGGCTGGAGTCCTTGTCCTTTTTGGTGGGCCAATGATGCCTCCCGTGCTGGCAAGTGTGGCCATGGCCTTAAGTAGTATTTCAGTGGTTTCTAATAGTTTAAGAGTAAGAAGTCTGATTTAAAAAATGAATGAGTGAGATATGAAAAAAGAAATTAAAGGTGCAGATCATAAAAATCAACTTAGTCGTGTTAATCGTATTGAAGGACAGATAAAAGGTGTTAAAAATATGATTGAAGATGATAAGTATTGTATTGATATTTTGACACAAATAAAAGCCATTAGAAGTGCTCTAAAAGGGCTAGAGCTACAGATCTTGGAGGGACATGCAAATCATTGTTTGATGAATGCGCTAAGCTCAGGCTCCAAAAAAGAAACTCAAGAAAAAATTAACGAAGTTATGGAGCTTATTAAAAAATCTTCTAAGTCTTAGTATTTAAAAATTTCTTTTCGAATGAATCTATTTAACTCAAAAAGAACTAATCCACTCAAAGTTGACCCCATAAGCCAGTAAGCTGCTAGAGTTAGGTATATATCTGAACCTAAGAGAAAAAAACAAGATAAGGCCATCATTGAAATGGACATATAGTAGAGAAATTTGGACTCTTTAATTTTTTTAATTTCGTGAGGGCCTAATAGGTAAGCCGCAAAAAATGCACCACTTCCTACAAAGATAGAACCACAAATGGCCATGCAGATATTTGCACCAAAAGTGTGATGAAAATAGTGAAAAAGATCTGAGTTATTTGTTAAACTGAGATTAAATTGTGGGCAAAATGTAAGAGTTAAAAAACCGATAAAGGCTTGGACTGACAGAAGTTTTGTAAAGACGACTATATGAGAAGGGTTAAGGTCCTTTTTTACATAGTCTAAAACTTTATGATTTAACTCTTCAGGGGGATGAACTCCTTTGGCCTTTATAAAATCGGTATAATCTTTTTTATTATTAGGATCAATCATTTTGTTTCTCCTAGTAATTTGATTTTAAGTTTTTTGATTCCTCTTGAGACAAGCTTTCTTGAATTTGCCTCAGAAGTCTTGAGAGTTTTTGCCATTTGCGCAAAATCTTCATCTAAATAATAGCGCAGCTCAAGAGCTTTTTTTTCCTTTAGAGAAAGTGATTCAATGTCATCAAGGTTGATTTTGTCATTCGTTTGGGTTGAATCTGTTGGCAGCTTATCATCAGTTAATTGAACGAATTTAACTTTATTTTTTTTATAAGCATCTAGCAGTTCACTTTTACATATAACATAGAGCCACTTGAGAAGGGGATGTTTGTTATCATATAAGTGTCGTGACTTATGAAATTTTACAAAAATACTTTGAAAGATGTCTTCAATAGCATTTTTGTCTGATAATCTTTTATCAAGATAGCTATAAACTCGGTCTTTATGTCGCAAGTAAATGACTTCAAAGGCCATATTTTCACCATTCTTGTAAAGCTCCATGAGCTTTTCATCTTCTAAATGTGAAAATGGATTTCCCATCCTCTACCTCTTATTACGACGAGTGTGCCTCATTTGTGACAAAATTTTTAAGTTTTTTTATCATGGAAGCCAACTCATTAAAAATACAATAGTTTTATTAAAAAAGTAAGTTTTTTGTCACAAATTATAAAGAGCAATCGTAAGGGGGATAAAAGAGATGTTTTTGGGAGATATATGAAAAGCTTATTTTTATTTTTTATTTTTTATTTTTTCAATCAGTCTTTATGTGTTAGGACATGGGGGAGAAGATCATTCAAATAAAACTATGCGGACTGAGCGATCGACTCCAAATGATAAAGAACAAAAAAAATACACCAAAATTAATCAAGCGTACTTAAAGATTGTAAAACCGATATTCAAAAAATCTTGTTTTGATTGCCATGGGAATTCCACTGTATATCCTTGGTATTATAAAATTCCAGGAATAAAACAATTGATTGATAGTGATATAAGAGAAGCCAAAAGGCATCTCGATTTTTCTAAAGACTTTCCATTTTTCTAAAGACTTTCCATTTAAAAGCCACGAAACTCCTTTAAAAGATTTAAATGCGATTAATATTTCAATAAAGAATGGTCAAATGCCTCCATTTCGTTATGAAATTATGCATGGAGATAAAAAATTAACTAAAGATGATGTTAAGCACATTAAAAGATGGATAAATGAGTCAAAAGAGATATTAAAATGATAAAACTTTTTGTTGTTATATTTTTGAGTGGTTGTTTTGAGACGAAAGCCATGACTTTTGCTCAAGCGATAAAGGCACTTCACTCACATGAAAGTGTTGACTCTGTAAGGTTGAAGTCCAAGGCATTAGATAAAGAGGCAGAATCTAGAGGCTCATGGGGAGATCCTAAGTTTAAAATAGCTGCAAAAAATTTTCCTAAAGATAGCTTAAAAGACGATCAAACTCCCATGAGTGGTATTGAGATGGGAGTTTCACAAAAAATAGCTTTAACAACAAAGTACGGAAATTTAGAGAGCTCTTTTTTTTAAGTCTCTTGCTAATGCGTATGACTTTGAAGCCGATGATCAAAAAGAAGCTTTAGCGAAAGCATTTTGGGAAGTTTTGATTCTCAGAAGAAAGATTTCTCAAGAACTCGCCATTTTTAAGGAAAATGAAAGATGGATTTTAAAGATATTAAAAGTGAGTAAAAGGCTGTATTCAACTGGTAAAACATCTCAGCAAGCTCTTCTTGATATTCAAATTCGAAAGTCGGAAATTGAAAGTGAGCTTAATAATAAAAGATTTGAATTGTCGCAATTGAATGACCGCTTAGATTATTTAATTGGAAGTTCTGAACTCAAGATGAATTCAATTCCATGGCAGCTATTAAGGTCTGATTCAAAAAAAAGAAAAGATCATAAAGAACTAAGCTTGAAAGAAAAAATTAAGGCAAAAGAGCTTAGTCTTACGGCTTCTAGGCAAAATTATATACCAGATGTAACAGTTTCAATTGGGTATACAAAAAGAGCAAATATTGATGAGAATGGGGATTTTGTTGGGGCCGCTATAAGTTTTCCCCTCCCTTTATCAGCTGAAAAGTATTCTAAACATGCTCAAGCAACTCAAGAAAAATATCGAGCGGTTAAAAATTATGAAAACTATATAAAAGGAAAAAAAAGAGATACTTCGGTGCTGAGTAAAGAAATCGATAAACTTTCGACTGAATTAAATATTTTAGAAAAAAAGACCATTAAATTTGCACGCAATTCAAGAGAGATCACGGCTAAGTCTTATGGGCTTGGAAATTCGACTTATGTGGAGTTATTACAAAGTGAACTCAAATTACAAAAAATACTTATGCAAAAAGTATTGCTAGAAGCGAAAAGAGATATGAAAAGAGTTGCATTGAAGTATGTAAAAGGAGAAGCTTTATATGAATAGGTTAATGGGCACTCTTATTTTTATGTTTCTGCTTATAACAGGCGCTTCTTGTCAAAATGAAGGCTCAAAAAGTTCGGGAGCAACTGAGGAGCACAAACACTCAAACTCAGAAACTTATTATACTTGTTCTATGCATCCCCAGGTGAAGGAGGATAAACCAGGGAAATGTCCTATTTGTCATATGAATTTAACAAAAGTTGAATTAGATGAAAGTGATATTGAAGAGAAAAATCATAAAGTTCTTAAACATCAAGTTATATGGCAATGTAAGGATTTTCCGGATGTGACAAGCCAAGTACAAGAAGTTTGTCCACTTGATGGAACACCAATGGTAAAAAAGCCTGTACTTCAAAATAAAGCGGCAAAAATTGTGGCAAAGCTTAAATTGAGAAAAGCTCAGGTCAAACATTTTAAACCGGACTTTTTTCCAGCTACAAAAATGAAAATGACCAAGAAAATTAGACTGCTTGGTTCTGTTCTTCAATCTGAAGAAAAAGAAAGTAATATCCCTGCTCGAATTGGAGGGAGAGTGGAAAAAGTTTATGTAAGATCCACTGGAAGTCTAGTTCAAATTGGTGATCTCGTTGTTGATATTTATAGTCCAAAACTTATAACGGCCGGTGAAGAATATCTTCTGGCCAGAGAGAGTTATACAAAGAATAAATCTAAAGAGTTTAAAGACATGTTAGAGCAAAGTAGAGAGAGGTTGAGACAGTGGGGAATAAAATCTTTTCAGTTTGAAAAATGGTTTAGACAAAATAAAGTTCCAAGAAAAATAACTCTTTATTCAAATGCAACAGGAATAGTAAGGTCGCGTAATGCAATTGTAGGTAAATACTTTAAGGAAGGACAAAACTTTTTTGAATTATCTGATCTCGCTGATGTTTGGGTGGAAATGGATGTTTATGAGCATGACTCAGCTTTAGTAAGCATTGGTCAAAAGGTTGAACTTAAATTTAGTGCTATTCCTGGAAAAGTTATTCATGGTGAAATTGACTTTATTAACCCTGTCTTAGATCAAAAATCAAGAACTTTAAAAGTGAGAACAACAATTGAGAACTCACATGGCAAACTTAAGCCTGGTATGATTGCGAATGCTGTTTTAAATATTAATATAGAGGGAATGCCTCTCGTCATCCCAAGAACAGCGATTATAGATACAGGTAAGAGAAAGGTTGTTTGGGTAAAAGTTTCAAAAAGAGGCTTTCGGGCCAAAACGATTCAGACTGGTTATGAGTCTGAAGGATATGTTGCAGTTAGAGATGGACTGAGAGAGTCAGAGGAAGTTGTGGTTGAGGGAAACTTTCTTTTAGATGCTCAAGCCCAGTTGTTTGGTGGTTATGAGAACATGCAAAACACAGAAGCAGCTCCCCATCAGCACTAAGAAAAGGTGAGACTATGATCCAGAGGCTAATTGAGTTATCTATTCGAAATCGAGCGATTGTTGTTATTGCTTTTGTTTTTATTGCCTTATTAGCGATCTTTAGTTTAAAAACGGCACGTATTGATGCTATTCCTGATATTGGTGAGAATCAGCAGATTGTTTTTACTGAGTGGGCCGGACGCTCTCCAAAAGATATTGAAGAGCAAATCACTTATCCTTTAAGTGTTATGCTACAAGGTATACCAGGCGTTAAAAATATTCGTGCCACATCAGCATTTGGCTTTTCAATTATTTATGTGATTTTTAAGGATGATATTGATTTTTATTGGAGTCGAAGTCGTATCTTAGAAAAACTTTCTACCACAAGTTCAGAACTCCCTCCAGGGGTGACTCCTAAGATGGGGCCAGATGCTACGGGGTTAGGACAGATTTTTTGGTATACTCTAGAGAATAAAAAGGGCGCGTCAGCTCCTAAGTCCTTGGCAGAGCTGAGATCTATTCAGGATTTTTATGTTCGTTATCTTTTACAAGGTGTCGAAGGCGTTAGTGAAGTCGCAAGTATTGGTGGATTTGTTAAAGAATATCAAATTGATGTCGATCCCAATAAGCTCTTTGCCTATGATGTACACTTTTCGACTTTAATAAAATCTATTCAAAATAGTAATATTGATGTTGGAGCAGAGGTTATTGAAGATGGAGATCGAGAATATATTGTGAGAGGAAAAGGATTTTTTAAAAGTCTCACTGATATAGAAAATGTTGTTGTTGCTGTAAAAAATAACTCGCCCATACGAGTAAAAGATTTGGCCAGTGTGAATATTGGTCCGAGTTTTAGAAGAGGAGCTTTAGATAAAAATGGTATCGAAAGTGTCGGGGGAGTCATTACCATGCGTTTTGGTGAAAATCCGAAACAGGTGATTGATAATGTCAAAAAAAGACTCAAGGTGGTCAAACAAGGTCTTCCCAAAGATGTTGAACTTGTACCTTTTTATGATCGAACTGAGGTTATCGAAAGGACAATCGGCACGGTCTATTCTGCTTTAGGTCAGGAAATTATCATCACGATTATTGTTATTCTTTTATTTTTATTACATTTTAAGTCTTCGGTATTGGTCTCATTAACTTTGCCATTTGGAGTTGGAATAAGTTTTATTTTAATGAAACTTCTAGGGATTGATTCTAATGTCATGAGCTTGTCAGGTCTTGTTGTTGCTATAGGTTCAATGGTGGACATGGGAATAATTATGACGGAGAATATCTATTCCTCATTGGCAGAAAAAGCTGAAGTTACAAAAAAAGAAAGAGTTCAAATAGTTATGAACTCCGCTAAAGAGGTGGGACCTGCAATCTTTACTGCTGTGGCAACTACCATTATTACCTTTTTACCAGTCTTTGGACTTGAGGGAAGTGAAGGGAAGTTATTTGGACCGCTTGCCTGGGCAAAAACCTTAGCTATGTTTGGTTCAGTTATAGTGGCGTTAATCTTAGTTCCTTGCTTAGCTGTATATCTTTTAAAAGGAGAGTTAAGACCAATTGAAAAAAATAAAGTGAGCTCATTTATAGTTGACGTTTATCGACCCCTTTTAAGCTGGACTCTTGAAAATAGAAAAATATTTGTTATTTTTCCTCTCTTTATTCTTCTTATAGGTCTTTATGCCTATTCGAAGTTAGGTAAGGAATTTATGCCTTCACTCAATGAAGGAGAAATACTTTATATGCCAGTAACAACACCAGATGTGAGTATGACAAAGGCCAGAGAACTTCTTGCTTATACTGATAAAAAATTAAAAGAACATCCT
>PAKC01000012.1 GCA_002706205.1 Halobacteriovoraceae bacterium | reverse complement strand
TTTTCTATATTGGAAATATTTTTCATATTCAAGGCCAACTTGGCAAAGCTGTAAAAGCTTTTAATAAAGTTTTAGAATTAGACCCTAAGCATACAGATGCTTCGATTAGCTTGTCTGTCATTTTAAATGATATTGGTCGGTATGAAGACGCTCAAAAAATTTTTGATAAGGCCAATGATCAAGTTAAAAATGAAAAAAAGGGGATTGAAGACCCTCATGTGAATAAAAAATTTTCAGCAAAACATTATGAACTTGCTGAAATGTATTTTTCTTATAACCGTTATGAAGAAGCTTTATCTGAATACTCTAAAGCGATTGGCCTAAACCCTGAACATTTAGAAATAAGAGTCAAAATTGCAAAAGTTTATTCAAAAAAAGGTTATGTTTCTAAAGCGTTTGAGTCTTTAAGGTCTTTAAAGTCTGAGTATCCAAACTATATTCCTGCGCGCGTAGCTTTGGGGTTATTACACTATGGTAAGGGCAATACTATTGAAGCTCAATCAGAGTGGCAAAATGCTCTATCAAAAGATCCCGCAAATGAAGAAATTCAGATGTATCTTTCTCTATCAAAAAATGCAACGGAAACGAATTTGAATGCATAAAAAAAGCCTAACTTTAAGTTAGGCTTTTTATATTAATCTCGTTTTTGTTTATATTTATGCTTCTTTTATAGATTCTTTTCTTTGTATGTTTTCGCCATCTTCTGAAGTGTTTGAAGAAGTTTCATTATGAACTTTTGGAGCGGCAACATGTGTGCGTTTGCTATCATCAGATGTATAAGTCACGATATAACTTTTTAATTCTTTATACATTTCAAATTTAACTGAAAGCTTATTGTCTTGAAGGACAATTTGTTTAGCAACTTTCTTTTCATTATTAATGACAATTGGAGCTTTGAGATTCGCGCTCATTGTAGTGATATCTGATGGGATAGTTAAAATACTATAAATTTTTGCATTATTTATATTTTCAAGTTCAACACTATTCATGTCCGCAGGAAGTAACTTGGCAATATAATCTGGTTTAAAAATTTTAGGTTCGATTATTGGAAAAGCAATTGATTCATCTTCAATGGATTGCAACCACAGAATGAGTGTGCTATCGCCTGGATCAACGACAAAAAATTTAGATAGTTTTTCAAATCCCAGCAATCCTTCTGAGAAATTGATAATATCTTCAGTATTTACTGTAAGTTCTCCGAACCTTGTAGTGTTGACTTTCACATCACCCTCCGAATCAAAATGTGGTAGATACAAATTTCTACCTTGTATGATGGTATCAGTCAATTATATTGATCCGCAAGCGGGAATTTATTTCTTCTTGAGCTCGTCATTAAGAGCAGCGAGATCAGAAGGTGATGACTGAGATGCCGCGGTGTTTTGGTCTTGAATAGCCTGATAGACCTCTTCTCTGTGTATTTTTGTCTCTTTTGGGGCTTTGATTCCCAATCGAACTTGCTTGCCTTTGATTTGGACTACTACTATTTTTATATTATCGTCTATGGCAATGCTTTCTCCAAGCTTCCTTGTTAGAACTAGCATGTGTGATTATCCCTCGTTAAAACTCCGTTTAAAGTTATTGTTGAAAACAAAACTGTTGTTCAACTGAACAACTCATATATTACTGCACTTCTGAAAAAGCAAGTATATTTTTAAAAACTTCTTACTTCTTGTAATAAATTCACGAATTTTAAGGTATTTTAGGGGGTCTTTTAAGTTAGTTGATGTATTTCATCAGGTTATTATTCATCATTTGCGCACTGGCCTTGTATGATGCGTCTAAAACATTCTTTTGACGCGTAAGGTCTGTGAAAAGGGCAGCCACATCGGCGTCTTCTATTTTACTTTTATATTCCTGATTGCTTAGCTCTTCTTTATCAATAGTATTGACTGCATTATCAATTTTGTTAATGGTTGAACCTATAATGGTTCTTACCTCAATGAGCCGCTCAATAGAGTTATCTATTTGGGGAAGAAGATCTTGAATAATTTCATGATTATTAGTGAGTAAGGCATTTTCAAGTCTCTTTAGTTTTGCAAATACAGAAACTCTGGCCTGTTCAGTTTCAGCTTCTTTAAATGTGGCAGGTGTTCTGTTGATCTGTATATCATTTTCTTTAAAATGAGGCTCTTGCTGAGTTTGAAGTTCAAACTGTTGATCAAGCTGTTCAAAAGGGGATTGTTCTAAGGGGGTTCTTGCACTCATTTTAGAGTTTGATTTTTCATAAAAGACTTCTTGTCCACTAAAAGTAATAGGAACAAAAGTATCTTTTGCCACTTCAATTTTTGTTTGTTGCTCATCTCCTAAATATTGACCATCTTCATTAAAGGGTTTTGTAAGAGTCTTAAATCCTGCGAAAACGTATTTGTTTCCAAGTCTTCTATTTCCAATTCCAATAGCTTGATTATGGAGTTGGCTTACTTCTTTAGCGACACTATTTCTAACAGCAGGGTCAAAAATATTTGAAGATTGTCCAATGGCAAGTTGTTTTGCTTTGACCATAATCTCAGAAAGTTCTTCAATTGCATTTTCAGTAAAGGTCAGCTGAGCTTTAGCGACCGAGGCATTTCTTTTATATTGATCACCATCAATTGTTTTAGAGCGAATCTCTAAAATTTCTTTATTACCGATGGGATCATCGGAGGGTTTTTGTACTCTTTTGAGATTGGATCCCTTAAGCTGCAAGTCTTCTAACTTTTGCTTGGTTTTTGCTATAGAGTAGTTAATGGAATGAATTGTGCTATTTTCAGATACTCTCGACATAACTTAATTACCTCATCATTCCTAATACAGAGTCAAACATTTCATCTGCAGCTCTTATCATTTTTGCTGAAGCTTCATAAGCCTGTTGATATTTAACCATATTTGTTGCTTCTTCATCTATAGAAACACCAGATATTCTTTCTTTAATACTTTTTGCCTGGGCCAAAATACCCTTAGATTGTTCTTGATTAACTTTAGACTTACCCGCAGCGAGTCCGATCTTAGCAACAGACTGAAGATAGGTTTCTTCAAAGGTTTTAGAACCATTACCTAGCATTTTTTCATGTTGCACTTTTGAGATTGCCACCGCAATTCTATTATCACCAGGGGAGTTTGGCTCTAAGCCTGTTGCAATATTATCTAAATCATCCTTAATTTCTTGGCTAAGCTCAATATTTTGAGAAGCTTGACTTAAATTCAAGGGCTCCTTGAAGAAATTAATATTCGTGATCTTTCCCATAAGAGCAGAATTGCGAATATTACCATTAGCGTCTACGGGAATTTTTTTATTGATATAACCACGTCTATGAATGGCGTTGGTTATATGAACAAGTCCATGCGCCATTTCATCAAGTTGGGAACGAAGCTCACTGACCTCTTGGTTTCTCGTTTGAATTAAGGCTGAAACTTGACCCGATTTAAGGTTTGAACTTATTGAAGACTTCTTTCCTCCTTCCTCAAAATAAATTTCAACCCGAGCTTCATTTTTATATGAACCTATTTCATCTCCACTTGATTTTCCAAGTTTAAGTTTGTTTAAAGAACCACCAGCAACAAGGGAACCACCCCCTACAATATTAACAACGTACTGTCCCTTTTCATCTTCATATGTATTTATTTTAAAAAAGTCAGCTAGTTGTCTTACGGCGTTATCACGCTGATCTCGCAGATCTCCAGTCTCTCCCCCCATATTTTCAAGGCGAGTTATTTCTTTGTTAAGGTCGACAATGGTAGAGCCCAAGGTATTTGCATCTGTGACGATGGCACCTAATTGATTGTCAATACGTTCTTTGACATCAGTAATGGAGGCACTGATTCTTTTGAAGTCTTTAACAACAATATTTGCATTATCTCTGACAAGAGTTCGGACGACTTCACTTTCTGGTTGGTTTGAAAGCTCACGAAAGGAGTTAAAAAATCGATTTAAAATTTTGTTCATACCATCAGAGTTAATTTCATTAAAAATTTCTTCTAGATTGGAAAGCTGAGTTGTTCTTTCTTGGTGAAAGCTATTATCTGTAATAGAATGGCTGAGTTTTTTTTCGACAAGTTTGTCGTGAACTCTTTTAACATTTTTAACATTAACACCTGTTCCAAGAACATTTTTACCTTCTTGGATTGGTGTGTTTGTCTCTGCAGTTACGGTCTGTCTGGAATATCCCTCAGTGTTGGCATTGGCAATATTATGCGAGGTCGTTGATAACGACTTTTTTGATGTCCTTAAGGATGAACGGCCAATACTAAATAAATCTGCGCCCAAAAAATAATCCTTTCGTTATGAAGACAAAAGCTATCTTGTCATTCCATTGGAAGAGTAAGTTTTAAAATTAACTTTCCCTCCAAAGCTTTCTTTGAGCTCATTAAGTGAAATGATTGCCTTATTAAGAAAAACTTGGTTCTTCTTATTCTGTTCTTGAATTTTATTGATGATATCTAAAAGAACAGCGTTAAGTCCTTCAATTTCAGCAGCTAATGATAGCTCTTTATTATCTTTTAAAACTTCAATAAGTTCTGAAAGCTTATGTGTTTTTTCAACTTGATAGAGTGCTGAAATATCTTCGGCTAAAGCACTTCTTTGTGTTTCAAGTTGATTAATAGATGAAATAGTTTCATTTTTTCTTTTTAATGTATTATCCAGCTCTTCAATATTGCTAGACATAAGATGAATATATTCATCACAAGTGAATTCATAAAGCTCAGTATGTTTTTCACAAAAGTGATGCCAAAGCTCTCTGAGTTCATTAAGTTTGAGTTTGAGCTGAAGTTGTTGTTTTTCATTCATGGATAACCTCTTTAGTATTCACTGGCTAAGATTTTGTCTGCAATCGCATCGTAATTAGGTTGATAAGTTCCAGCCTGAATTTGTGCTTTTAATTGAGCAATTTTTTCTTGGTTATTAACTTCAGGTGCAGTATCTACAGCCTTTTTAATGCGAGAAAAATCTCTAATGGAGTCAGGAATAGTAACTTTTGCATCTTTCGCAGTTTGATTGTTTAGCTCTTGAGCTCGCTCATAAGTATTCCTTCTAAGCTGTTGCGCTTTTTTAGCCTGATCAATCTCACGTTGAGCAGTTTTAGAGTTTGGAAAAAATGGAGCTCTTGTATCGATATTATTATTCATGATTCTCTCCTTTGTGAGAGTTTAAATTAACCTTCTTGTATGTATTATGTGCGTGTTCAACTGGCCGGTTTTTAAAATTGGGATATATTTGCTCTAGCACAAGGTCTTTAATCCCTAAGCCTGTATCCGTTTTAGACATGAGTTCTGAGCGTTCTGAGTCTAGCATTGATTTATATATTTTTTCTGCCTGGCTTTCAGGCTCAATTGGGTGGACCGTCTTTCTCATTTGATTTAGCAAGTGATTGGTAAATTGTGCTTCTAAACCTTCCGCTACTTTTAGGTAAGGCTTGGGGACATTCTTGTACTTATCCCGTGCAATATTTTGCTTAAAATGAATTTGTGGTGAGTTTGTGACTTTATCCAATTCAACCATCCTAGTTTGTTTTCTATCCGCCTTCCTGGTGGATAATTTAGTTATATTATAACATTAAATGAGGGTCGGTTTCCATAAAAAAATCTCATTTAAGTTAAATAATTGACATCATATAAATTCAAGCTCGGCAAAAAGTGCTCCATTACGTTTGAGTGCTTGAAAAATACTAATTAAATCTTCAGAGGATGTTCCAATAGCATTAAGAGCATTGACTAAATCTTTGAGAGTTGTCTTTTTTTCAACCAAAAATAATGAACCAGGTTTGTTTAGTTTTTCGCCATCGTTCCCTATTTCTAACATTAAATCACCATGACTTATGGCCACTTGATTGAGTCTGATATCGCCACCGGCAACAATTGTTCCTGTTTTTTCATTAATAATGATTTTGGCCTTATTATCTTGGTTTACTCGGTAGTTTTCTACAATAGCAACTAAATTTACGACATTTCTTTGATAGTGAGGGGGAATAATGAGATCAACTGTAGCGGAGTCTGATGCTGTAGCAAATTTTCCACCTAAATTTTCGTTGATTGTTTTTACAACTCGAGCCGCAGTAGTAAAGTCAGGACTTTTAAGTGACATTCGAATCGACTTTTTCTTATGAAAAGCGACTTCTACTTCTTTTTCAACTGTCGCACCATTGGGAATAGAGGCTGAGGTTGCATAATTAGCTCCTTGTTTTAATCCACCAATGGATAATGATCCTGAGGCGACGGCATAAATATTTCCATCTCCACCTTTGAGGGGAGTCACAAGTAGTGTTCCACCTGCTAAAGACTTTGCATCACCAATCGATGAAACGGTGACATCGAGCTTTTGGCCAATTCTTCCAAAGGCAGGAAGTTTAGCGGTGACAATAACTGCTGCAACGTTATTAGAGCTAACTTCTTGAACGGGATCAAGCCCTAGCGTTTGAAACATTTTTTTTAGTGAATTATTGGTAATTTCTCCACCACCATCACCTGTACCATTAAGGCCGATAACAAGTCCATAACCAACTAGGGGATTATCTCTAACACCTTTGATATCCACGATGTCTTTAAGTCGATTAGACGCAAGTGATGTTGTTGATATAAATAGAATAAAAATAGCGTAGATAAAATGCATTTAATACCTCAAAACATTTATTTTTGGTTCAAGTAATTTGACTGATGAGACAGTATCTCTCGATGTTATATCTTTTTGAGACACAATAGCTTGTATCTCAAAATATCGTTTATATTTTCTAAACATAACTTCTTTTCTTCCACGAACAAGGAGGTAGTCCTGATTAACTTGCTCAATAACAGTGGTAGATATTTTATCATAAACCTTGTCAGGTGAATCTTGGGTGGCCGGTTCTGGTTGCTCAGCCTCAGCTGCTTGATTAGGGGCGTTGGCATTTGCAGCTTTTTTAGGCTCTGGAAAGTTTCTTTTGAGTTCTTCTTGTATTGTATCTTTTAAGTCCTTCATAACTTCAATGATGACAATATCGCCTTGTCTTTTAAGGTTATTATTGACAAAAAGAAAGCTTTCACTGTTTTTTCCCGACCAAAGACTTCCATCACTTTGATTATCGACAAGATCTGAAGCCTGATATCGTCTCGTTCCCTTGGTTGAATAGTTTCTTTTTACATTAGGGTATTGGTTTCTAGTATTACTTGCTGTTGACATACCATTGAGGGTGACAGGATTGTTAATCGGTCTTTTATCCTCAGCTTGATATCTCTTGTTAGGTTGGTTTTGATAGCGTTGATATTGACGTGCTCTTTGCTCATTATCAATTTGTCGATGAATGGATTGAACATATGAAGCACATGAGCTGCATAAAAAAATTAAAAAAATGAGAAAGTTGTTTTTCATAGCTCTACTATCGCCTTATTAAAATCTATAACTTTAGCTAAAAATCGTTTTTTGGATTTTGGGTTTTCAATTTCTATAAATTCACCATAGTGTCCACTTTTTTTAGCAATTCCAATTGTTTTTAATGTTACGGTTTTGGTTTGAATACTAAGTTTAACTCGTTGCCCATAGGTAATAAGTTTTTTTGGTGTGAGGTCATTCATTTTAAGTAAATCACCGGACTTAAGACTTTTGTTCAGCTTATAATACTGTATTTTTTCCATATTATTAAAAAATGGTGAATAAGATTTTTTTTCTGTTTGTATCGGTTTAAAGTCATTCTTTGAAAGAACTGGTGTGATTCTATTGAGACTTGTTATTGCTTTAAAGGCTTTATATTTTTTGCTTAACGTTGCATTAATCCAGAATTTCTTTTTTCCAAAAATGACTTGAATATTTTTAGCCCCCTCATTATTGCAGTTGGCACATTTAAGTTTAGTAAGCTTTTCACTGTCTTGATTTAAAGAAGCACTAGCGAGTAAGCTAGAGATATCTTTAACTCTAAGGCCATTTTTGGCATACTTTTTTATAATTAATGTTTTAAAATTAATAACTTCAATAAACTTAGGTTTCAGTTTAATATTTTCATTGAGATGAGTCTTAAGAATATTGTGACTTAGTTTCCCTTCTGAGTTTTCAACAATCTTTATAAACTTTTTAATCATTTTTTGTGAACAATTAGCTTTTTTAATAATACTTTGATCAAGTTTTTTATTAATCTTATATATATATTGATAGCTTTCTATTGAACAAATAGAAAAAGCTAAAGAGGGAAAGAACAAAATTATAAAAAAAGTTTTTTTCATATTACCTTATATTATTAACTGTTTGAAGCATTTGATCTGCGACTCCCATAACTTTTGAGTTCATCTCATAGGCACGTTGCGCTTTTATAAGATTGGTCATTTCACTCATGACATTAACATTAGAAGATTCAATTGTTCCTTGTTGAATGACTCCTGAGTTTTCTTCTCCTGCAATTCGTTGAATGGCTTCACCCGAGGCATTTGTTCTCGCAGCCAAATTTCCACCTTTATCACTTAATCCAGCAGGGTTAACGAAAGTAAAAACTGGAATTTGGCCCAATTGAATTGGTTCTGCTTGGCCAGTGAGATAAGCTTCTACTGAGCCATCTTCTGCAATATTAAGACTTTTTGTGTTGGGGGGAACATTAATTCCAGGAACTAATGGATGCCCATTACGAGTTTTCATAACACCCTGGGAGTCGACTGTGAAAGATCCGTCACGGGTGTACATCGTTTCATTACCGACTTGTACTCCAAAAAATCCATCTCCCATAATCATTAAATCATAAGGTCTATTCGTTATTTGAGGAGAGCCCATCGTGTGCATTCTCCGCGTAGCTGATACTTTGGCGCCAGAGCCTACTTGATGACCTACGGTATACTCGGTATCGTTTGAAGATCGACCGCCTGCCTCTTCAACCGTTTCATAGAGTAAGTCTTCAAATTCAGTTCTTTGGGCTTTGTATCCATTTGTATTGGAGTTCGCTATATTATTTGATATTGAGTTAACTTGTTGCTCTTGGGCACTCATCCCGGTTGCAGCAGTATTTAAAGCTCTAATCATGTGTTATCCTTTCTGACTATCTAAAGTCAGCAATATCATTAACGATTTGACCAGAAATTTGATCATAAGTACTTATTGCTTTTTGTATGTTTTCAAAATGCCTATGGGCATTTATTAATTCTGACATCTCTTTGATGGCATTGACATTAGATCCCTCAATAAAACCTTGATTGACAGTCGTTTTAATCGCTTCATTTTTTAGATTTTCTTGTGCGTTATTTATATATAAGGAGTGACCTTGTTTTTTAAGAGCATGTGGGTCATTAAACTCAACAACCGAAATTTTTCCAAGGTTACCATCTTTATTAAAAATATCGCCTTCTTTAGAAATTGATATTTTTAAGTTTGATGGAATTTTAATAATACGATCTTCAATAGGATTTGCATTAGGCGATTCTTCTTGTTGCTCATCAGTATTAATCTGTCCTAAAAGTTTATATCCTTGTGCAGTAACCAGCTCGCCTTCTTTAGAAATGGCAAAATTACCTTTTCGAGTATATCTGACTCCATGAGGTGTTAGGACTTCAAAAAAACCTTTACCGAATAAGGCAAGATCAAGTGGATTATTTGTTGGAGTGAGGGCGCCTTGAGAAAAGTCAGTATAACTTCCATCAACTTTTACAAAAGCATTTTCCCCTCCTTGACTGCGATAGAAATCATCAGGACCCCATTCTTTACGAGGAAGGTCAATGGTGTCGGCTCCTTTTGTTAAGGCTGTAAGATGCTCTTTGAAGGCAAGTTGGTCTTTTTTAAATCCGGCCGTATTTGCATTTGCAATATTATTGGCAATCGTTTCGACTTTTCTTTGTTGAGCAATTTGCCCTGATAGGGGAACCCAAATATTTTTCAAACTTTACTCCTCATATACTGCTTGGAAATTATTTCCAGCACTAAGCAGCTATAGAGATATTTTAGCAATAGTTTGACAACTATTTATGGCCGGGAAAAAAACTCCACTCCTTAAGTCCTTAAAATGATTAGTCTTAATAAAAAGCCTATGATAAAATTTTGACGGAAGGAAGTGAAAGCCGGCAAAAACTTATCGTAAGACTTTGTCGTATGATGAATATTATAATATCGACTTGGAGGGGAAACCTGTGTCAAAAAAGAATTTTGAAACATCATTAAACAAGTTAGAGGAAATAGTTGAGTCTTTAGAGCAAGGAGATTTAGACCTAGATCAAAGTATCAAGAAGTTTGAAGAAGGAATAAGTCTTTATAAAAATTGTCGAGAGCTTTTGTCAGGGGCGCAAAAAAAAATATCTGTCCTCACAGAATCTTTAAAGGAAGAAGAATATAACGAAGAATGAAAATATTATGTTTGCTCTATATTATTATTTTGAGTGGATGTACTCAGTTAAAACAGGCGCATCAAATAGACTCTGTAAGTGTCACTTCGGAAAAGAAAACTGATATAAAAATTTCTAAATCTTCGCCAAGCCAAATTAATACTCAAAATGAAAAGAAAGAAATTGTGCAAAAGAAGTTACCAGTCGTTGCTTTGCATATCTATCCTAGTTTATATCATACGTTTGCAAGTATCGATTTTATTAAGAAACTCGAAAGTAAAACTAAAGTATCTATGATCTCATCTCAAGGTTTTGGAGCGTTAATAGCAGCTCTTTATGCCAAAGAAGCAAGCGTGAGTTATTTAGAGTGGAAATTATTTGAAGTGGTAAAAAGCTTACAAGGGTTAACACCATTCTCACAAACTTGGATAAAAACAATTAATTCATTTGTTGAAAATGAATTTGGTCAATTAAAGCTTAATCAGTTAAAGATTGCTTTTGTTCATCCAGAGCTTAATAACAATAAAATAAGAATGAATCAAAAAGATAAGGTGGTTGATGTTTTAAAGAAGACATTAGATCTCAATCATAAGAAGAATTTTTTACTTTCACCAAGAGTTTTAAATAATGACTTTGAAAGAAGTGGAGCTGACTTGACTTTTAATATTGCTTTTCTTCCTAAAAAGATTACTTTTTCAAGCTTGTCGGGCTTTGAGTGGGGACTTTATACTCGATATTTAGGCTTTTTGGTTGGAAGCTCAGATGAAATTAGAAAAATTTACTCTCAAGAGAGATCAGCTTTAGATAAATTAGCTCCTTTATCCGACTATCTTGCTCCATATTCTGAAGGGATAAATGAATCTATTGATTTTATTTCTGAGCAAATTGAAAGTTGGGAGGAAGAATCTACAACAGGTATTAATGGATTTTAAGTGAATATATAATATCCATAAAAAATTAAGTGAGGGAACGTTGAAGATATTTTTGAAGATACTCTATGTCATGATTACTTTAGGCTTCTTTATGGGGCTAGGGCTTTTAGGCGTTGTCATTTATATATCATATGATTTACCAAAAATTAGCACCTTGTCAGAATATAGTCCTGCAATACCTAGTCGTGTTTATTCACGAGACGGTCATCTGCTTATGGAGCTTTCTAGAGAAAAAAGGGAACTCGCTACCATAGAGGAAATTCCACAAAGAGTGATCAATGCTTTCTTAGCTGCAGAAGATGATAATTTTTATAATCATTCAGGTGTAGATTATATTGGTATTGCCAGAGCAATGTGGATTAATTTAAAAGCCGGTAGAATTGTACAGGGAGCTTCCACTATTACTCAGCAAGTTGCAAAGTCTTTATTATTGTCGAGCGAAAGGACATTCACTCGAAAAATTAAAGATGCTATGTTGGCCAAAAAAATTGAAGAAAAACTTTCTAAAGAAGAAATACTTTTTCTCTATTTAAATCAAGTGTACCTCGGTGGAGGTTATTACGGTGTAAAATCAGCATTCCGTGGATATTTTGATAAAGAATTAACTGAAGCGACGAACGCGGAAATAGCTCTCGTTGCTGGTCTCTTAGTGGCTCCAGGAAAGTATTCTCCCTACGTTAACCCAGATAAAGCTAAAGATCGCCAAAAATATGTTTTAGGAAGAATGTATAAAACTGGAAAGATTACTGAACAAGAATATAATGAAGCTTTGGCCGAAGATATTAAGATTCAAATACGTAGGCCTGTTCCTTTGAGAGCGGGATATTTTTCTGACTGGATTAGGCAAAGGCTTGTGGCCCATTTTGGAAAAGAAGATTTTATAACTAATGGCTATGAAGTTGTTACAACTCTAGATTGGGAATTACAAAAAAAAGCAGAAGAGGAAGTTTTGGAAGGCGTTAAGGCCATTGATAAACGACAAGGTTATAAAGGACCTTTAGCCTCTTTAGAAAGTGAAGAGGAAAAGTTTAAATTCATACAAAAGCAAAGAGAAGAGATATATGAAGATGCTTCAAATTATCTTATTTTTCAAACTGATGGGACAACACAAAAAGAGTTTCATGCTCAAGAAGAAGAGTACTTAAAGATGGTTGAGGCTGAAAAAGAGCTATTTGAGCAAACTGATGTTAGGGCCAAAGTCTTTTTTGTCTTAGGAAATAAGGATGAGGATCCAATAAGAAAGTTTGCAGATTTTAGTAAGCCAGTAAAAGCCGTTGTTATCAAAGCAAGTAATACTCAAAGAATGATTTATGCCAATTATGCTGGCCTTAAATTAATGATTCCTTATGATAATTTCAAGTGGGCCCATGAGAGAAAAGTTCAGGTGGAGCGTCACTATTGGAGTTATGTGACGAGACCAGAAGAAATCGTTAAGCCCGGTGATGTTATTTTAGTCCAAATTAAAGATAAACTTACGAGTCCTACAAAATACCTACATAATGATTTTATCTCTAGTTATAAGGCGAATAAAAAACTAATGGAAGCCATTGATCAGCAAAAGTTTTATCTTGCAAGTTTAGATCAAGACCCAGATGCCCAAGGGGCCCTTCTGTCAATTTCCCCTCAAACAGGTGAAATCTTAGCTATGGTAGGAGGAAGTGACTTTTCTAAGTCTCAGTTTAATCGAGCCGTTCAATCAAATCGACAACCAGGTTCGGCATTTAAACCACTTATATATGCTGTCGGGTTAGAAAATCAATATACGCCGGCCAGTATCCTTTTGGATACGCCTCAAGCATTGGGGGGGGTAGATAACTCTTTGAGTTGGAAGCCAAGAAATTACGATGGGAAATTTAAGGGCTCAATGACTTTTCGTAGGGCCTTAGAAATTAGTCGAAATATTCCCACGATAAAACTAACCCAAGATATTGGGGTTGATAAAATTATAAACTTTGTTGATAGATTAAAAGTTGATGTAAACCTTCCTAATGATTTAAGTGTGTCCTTAGGTTCTTTTGGTGTAAACCTACTAAACCTAGTAAAAATGTATAGTATTTTTCCTAATGGTGGGAAGATGGNTAAATTAAAATCGATAACTTCTATAAAAGATCGTTATGGAAAAGTTCATTATTTAGATGATCAAAAGAAGCCTGATGATGTGCTGGAAGAAGAGATGGCTGAAAGTACAGATGTCGTTGCAGCAACAAAAGAAAATGAGCCAAAGAAAGACGATTCAATAGAAGCTACTGAAGAAGAACAAACAAAGCAAAATCCTTTTTTGGTTAATTTAAATGAAGAGCAGGTTTATGATGCTCGTTTAGCCTATATTATGAGTAACTTATTAAGAGGAGTCATTCAAAGAGGAACTGGTCGGAAAACGAGTGATATATCTCCTTATATTGGAGGTAAGACTGGAACAACAAATAATTATGTTGATGCCTGGTTTTTAGGATTTTCATCGAATGTTGTTACTGGGGTTTGGACTGGCTTTGATAATAATGAAACTCTGGGATTTGGCGAGACAGGTTCAAAGTCTGCATTACCTATTTGGAAGGAAGTTATGCGAGTTGCTTTAAATAAGTTTGGCAATTATGATTTTGTAGCTCCTAGTGGTATTGTTAATGTAGCAATTGACTCAACAACTGGAGAGCTTTATCAAGATGGACCTAACCGTTTTATTGAAGCTTTTGTCGAAGGTACTGAGCCTGGCTCAGATAATAATATTGTAGAGGGAGAAGAACCTGACTCCGGAACTTCAATATATGACACTGAAGACTATTACAGTGCTCAATAGTTTTTTCCAAGGTTGAAAATATCTAAGGCCAACTGATGAGACGACCGATAGGTCGTTTAGGTGGTGTTGCATGGATGTTACATTAGAGAACTCAAATAAGAGTAAAAAAATTCTTTATTTCTTTATTTCTATATCAATAGTTTTTCATATTTGTGTTTCCTTAGTTTATGTAGATCATAATACTATAAAAAAACAGTTTAATGACATGAGTGAAAAAGCGATTCGAATAAAACTAGTTGATGATAAATCTCAGAAGCAGATTGCTCAAACTCAGCAAAGTAAAAGAGAAAAACCCAAAGAAGCAAAGTTTTTTTCAAATAAAGATAATAGTTTTGAAAGAGAAACTAAGAGTGCTAATAACGGAAAGTTTCAATCAGCAGCTAAGGGAACCAAAACGGCCCTTAATAAAGAAGTTCTTCAAAAAAAGAGAAAAGTAAAAAAGAAAAGTTTAAAAGATTTAAAATTCTCTGACTTAGGAATAAAACAAAATGAAAAAATAAAGGTTAAGAAAACAAAAAAAGTTGCTCAAGCTGTGAAGTTAAAAAAGGGCTTAGAGAATGGAAAGAAGAAAGGTATTGGACTTGGTCAAACGAATGATTACCTAGAAGATATTCCATTGGGCGACTTTACAAAACTCAACACTCAAGAATATGAGTTTTATGGCTTTTACCATAGAATTAGGCAGAAGCTAGAGCAATTTTGGGGATTAAATATTCAAGAGCAAGCAGATAAAATATTTCAACAAGGGCGATCAATCGCAAGTGATTCCAACTTAGTGACAGGTTTAACTATTATTCTAGATACAGAGGGCAAAATAGTTAACATTATTGTGAAATCAACTAGTGGAGTTAAAGAATTAGATGATGCAGCAGTCGAGTCCTTCAATCAAGCTGGGCCCTTTCCTAATCCCCCTAAGGGAATGTTGAATCAAGGGGTTGCTACGATTGAATGGGGATTTGTTGTTAACACTTAGTGGGAAGAGTTTTGGCCATTACTTCCTTGCAACATGCCTTTTAATCTATCTATTCCTTCCATTGTTACATAGTCAGACCAAATAGAGTCAAGTTCTCTAATGGCATCAATAACTTGAAGTGCTGCTTGATCTCGTGATATTTTTTGATTTTCAGCTAAAATAGATATGCTTTTATTGATAGCTTCAATTGCTGGAGAGTTGTTAATTTTTGTTAGTCGTTCTTCATATGAATTATTTATTTTTTTTTCTTTGCTTTTAATAATAGCTGTATTTAATAGCTGAATAGATTCCATATTTTTGGCATCCTTTTTTGCAAAAATTCAATATGCTTTTTATTGTATTTCGTGTGTTTCGAAGTAAAGGCAGTATGAAGGAAATACTCCGATTCGTAAAGCCTTTTCTAGAGCTGAATAAAAAAATTATATGTTCTAACTGATTAAAAATATTTGGCCAGGACTCTGGCCAAATAAATATTATGAATTTGCTTCGCAATAATTTTGGTAGGCTTTAGAGTCCATTAATGACTTGATTTCATCTTTGTTAGAAAGTTTGATTTTAACTAACCAAGAGGCATAAGCATCTTCGTTCAAACTTTCTGGGCTATCTTCAATTGTATTATTTTTTTCAACTACCTCACCGGTAAGCGGTGTATATAAATCACTTACTGATTTAATAGATTCAACTACACCAAAGCTATTACTTGCTTCTAGAGTTTCTCCTTCTTCAGGTAGTTCAACAAAAACAATATCTCCCAATGATGATTGGGCAAAGTCTGTAATGCCAATCGTAGCCGTGTCTCCATCAATTTGGATCCACTCATGGTCTTCTGTATAATATAGTCCTTCGATGATTTTACTCATTATTTATGTCCTCCAGTTAAAAAAGGTTTTTTTAAAACTTGTGTAGTATATTTTTTCCCACGTATATTAACAAGTACCTCTTGCCCACTTTGATAGAGTTTTTTATCAACTCTCGCAATAGCAATACCCTTAGATAGGCTGACACTCATTGTTCCCGAAGTAATACTTCCAATCTCTTGACCTTGATCATTTTCAACAGGATATCCGGACCTAGGGATACCTTTATCTAGCATTAATTTAATAAGTTGAAATTTAGGCTCATAATTTGTTAAGGCTTCTTTTCCTATAAAATGAGGTTTATTCATTTTGACGGTCCACTTTAAGGCGGAGTCAAGAGGTGTGACATCATCATTTAGTTCATTTCCATAAAGAGGAAAACAAACCTCAAGTCTAAGAACATCTCGAGCAGCTAGTCCACAGGGTTCAGCATCATGTTTAATAAGCTCACTCCATATTTTTTTTATATATTCATGAGAACCAAAGATTTCAAATCCATCTTCACCAGTATAGCCAGTTCTAGCAACGACAATATCAAAGTCCTGGATACTCTCGACTTGAAATGCATAATAATCCATATCTGTAAGCTTAAACCCAAGGTCTATTTTTTGTAATACTGAGAAAGCTTGAGGTCCTTGAACAGCAATTAATGAGGTGTTGTCTGATTGATTTTCAAGTTTACAATTAAAGTTCCCAAGATGTTCTTGAAACCATTTGTAATCTTTATCTATATTAGCACCATTGACACAAACTAAAATTTTATCTTCAGCAGTTTTGTATATAATTAAATCATCAATAATAGTCCCATCATGACGGCACAAGGGAGAGTATATTGCTTTGCCAGTTTTAGCATTGGCAATATCATTGGGAACTAAACTGTCGATATACTGAAGAGCTTCAGGACCACTAATATAAAACTCACCCATATGACTTACATCAAATATCCCTACTTTGTTTCTTACAGCTTGAACTTCTTGTTTGACATTTGCGTATTGAATAGGCATTTGCCATCCTGCAAAATCAACCATTTTAGCATTTAATGCTAAGTGTTCTTCATATAAAGATGTTTTATTCATAAAGATCCTTTATTTTGATTATTTAAAATATTGGTGGTTGTTAAAATAAGGTTTTCCATCAGAGAGAAAACAGTCATTGGTCCAACTCCTCCAGGAACTGGAGTTATGGCCTTGACATGATCTTTAACACTTTCAAAATCAACATCACCAACAAGCTTATTATTATAGCGATTTATTCCAACATCAATAATGATTTGGTTATTTTGGGGATTTAAATGTTCTTTGGTTATGAGAAGAGGAATACCAACAGCTGAAATAATGATATCAGCTTGAGATGTATATTTTTTTATGTCTTTAGTATGAGAATGACAAAGTGTGACTGTCGCATTCTTCCTTTCGAGAAGTAGGCTTAGCGGTTTTCCAACAATATAGCTTCTTCCAATGATGACGATATCCATACCTTTAATTTGAATATTATTAGCCTCTAAAAGGGTAATAATCCCCTTTGGCGTACAAGGGATGATGCCAGTTAAGTCTCCCTGGTAGATTTTTTCTATGGTTTTTAAGTGAAAGCCATCAACATCCTTGAGAGGGTTTATCATTTGAGTGACATCAAGATCATTAAAATGATTTGGTAAGGGAAGTTGAACAAAGCAACCTGTAACGCTGTGATCCTCATTCAAGCGTTGAATATGTTCTAAAAACTTTTCTTTTTCAATATCTTCTGGAAGATTTATGAGGCTAAAGTCGGCCTCAATTCTGGAGCAAAACTTTTCTTTATTTTTTATGTAGGAGAGAGTTGCTGGATTATTACCGACTAAGATGACCCCAAGATGAGGCTTGAGTCCTTGTTTGCTAAGTGCTTGAGATTTTTGCTTTAAATAAAGAATTTTATCATCAATAAGTGTTTTTGCTCTAAGAAGTCGTTCCATGGTTTATAATTAACTCATTAAATAGAGATTTAATAGTGTTTTGTCGCGATGTTAGTTTTTTTTGTGTAAAGTCATAAATATAAATTTCGATAAGTTAGATAATATTGAGGAAAAAATGTCTGATAAAGAATGTACTATATGTAAGCACTATGGAATAAGAACAGAGAATCCTGATTCTTTGGAAAAAGAGCAAATTTATGATGAGGTGGGCACACCTGTAACCATTATGTTATGTCGTAAGCATTCTGTGGACTTGTTTCGAAATGGTCAAAGAAAATTTCTTGTTCAGCATTATAAAATACTCGTAGATATTATTTCTTCAGATGAAGTAAAGTTTTTAGATATTTTAGAGCGTACTGTTCGCGATAACCTCGATGACATTTATTAGTATCAATTTTCTTTGCTAGACCTATAATTCTTAAAAATATATAATAAAGAGAAAAGAGACTACTTGCAGAGGAAAATAGTTGCTAATATTAGGTATAGACCCAGGTTCAATTACAACAGGATGGGCCTTATTAAAGTCAAAAGGCAATAAAGTCTATTATGTGGCATCTGGGGTTTTAAGATTTGATCAAAAAAAAGACTTTATGTCCCGGCTAGGTGAGATTAAGCAAAAATCCCAAGATCTTATTGAGCAATTGCAACCAGATCAGGTTGTTTTAGAATCACTGATTTATGTTAAAAGTCCTACGGCTTTAATGAAGTTAGCTCAAACAAGAGGGGTTATCCTTTCAAATTTAGTTCAAAAATATGAAAATAAAATTTTTGAGTATTCTCCTAATTTTGTGAAGTCGGTCTCTGTTGGACATGGACATGCTGATAAGCAAAGTGTTAAAAAGTTTTTAGATATGATGTTAGGAGCTAGAGATTATGCAACTCACGATGAAAGTGATGCTGTCGCAATTGCTCTTTGCCATATTGTAGCTGCAGGAAATGAGAAACAAGCAAATAAAGCAGGAAAGACTACTTCTAAGAAGAATAGAGGTGGGTTAAGTGCGTCTTTGGCACATAAAGTAGGTTGATATGATAGGTTATATTCAAGGAAAAGTTTTGGATGCTGATGGTAAAAAGGCCATTGTATTAACAAACTCTGGGATCGGATATGAAATTAATTTTGGTTATTTTTTAGATATTGATTCGACGACAGCTTGTTTTATTCATCATCATATTTCAGAGAATGATGAAAGTTTGTGGGGCTTTCAAAAACTAGAAGATAAGAAAATGTTTGAACTGTTAAAAACTGTAAATAAAGTTGGCTCGTCTAAGGCCTATCCTCTTATTACGAATGTTGGAACTAGCCGCATAATACAGGCGATAAGTTTTGATCAAGTAAGTGTGTTAACCGAAGCTCCAGGTATTGGAAAAAAAATGGCAGAGCAAATCATACTTTCATTGAAAGATAAAATTGATAAATTCCAAACGACTTATTTAAAAACTTCAGAAGTTGAGGATAATATTGAGGTTTATTCTCCTAACGATAAACAAACGTCTACAATTGATCATGAGGTCCTAAATGACGTCGTTTTGGCTTTAGACTCTTTAGGGTATAAAGATAAAGATGTCATTGGTTTGGTGAAAAACCAGCTTATGAAGGGTTTCACATCAAGTGAAGATATAATTAAAAACGTGCTAAAAGAATTATAACTATGGAAGAACGATTTTTGTCAGTTGAAGTAAGCAATAATGATGTCGAGCATGAGTCACGTCTGCGGCCTAAAGATTTTTCTGAGTATGTTGGCCAAAAAAAAGTTGTTGAAAATATTGACCTTATGGTTAGGTCTGCTAATAAAAGAAATGCCTCGATGGATCATGTTCTACTTTCAGGTCCTCCTGGTTTAGGAAAGACGTCGTTAGCCATGATCATTGCTAAGTCTTTGGGAAGTGAATTACATGTTATTTCTGGACCTGCGATTGAAAAGAAGGGAGACCTAGCTGCAGTGATGACAAATATTCAGCCTAAAGACGTTCTTTTTATTGATGAAATTCATAGAATGCATATTTCGGTGGAAGAAATTCTTTATTCTGCTATGGAAGATTTTCGACTGGATATTTTAATTGGGCAGGGGGCAGGAGCAAGAACGATGCAAATTGATTTAGTTCCTTTTACTTTGATAGGAGCTACGACTCGTTCAGGCTTATTGTCGAATCCTCTAAGAGATAGATTTATGGCCCATTTACATTTTGATTTTTATTCACCCAAAGAGCTATCTCAAATTTTGGCCAATAATGCTCAAAAAATTGATGTTAAATTAGGTCATGATTCAAAATTAGAAATTGCTCGGCGTAGCCGTGGAACTCCCAGAATAGCTAATAGAATTTTAAGAAGAGTTCGTGACTATGCTTTAGTTGAGGAACATGATCAAGTTGAATTAGCTGATGTAGATAAGGCTTTAAGTTTGTTAGATATTGACCATTTGGGTCTGGACTCAATGGATAGAAAAATTTTATCAGTAATAAAAGACTATTATAGTTGTGGTCCTGTTGGAATTGAGGCTCTTTCAGCAACTTTAGGTGAGGATAAACAAACGATTGAAGAAGTCCACGAGCCTTTTTTGTTAAAAGAAGGTTTGTTGTTAAGAACTCCTCGAGGTCGTGTTTTATCTGAAAAAGCGATTACTCATATTTCAAGTTTTTCTTAATAATTTCTCAATAAGTTACCGATATAACATTAAAGAAAGCTTTATAATAAAGAGAGACTATGAGTTTTTACACAAAGGTTTTTGAGCAAAATCCTTATCCTTGTTTTATTTTTAATCATGAAGGAAAAATTTTAGAATTGAATGCTCAAGCAAAGGATTTTCTAGCGGACTGGAATGAAAACAGTTCGTTATTGACAGAGAAAAACCTCAAGATTCTCTTGTATCAAAATAGTATGTCTATTCAAAATATTGAGATTTACTCTAAACAGAAGTATTTTCGGTTTGAAGTGGTTGAATATGAAAAAGATCATTATTGTTTTTATGGTTTTAATGTAACTTTTCAGAAAAATATTGCTGAAACTTTGTTTAATCTTATTGATGACATAAATGAAGGGTTGATTCTTGTTGATATACAAAACCAAGGCCAGATAGTTGAAGTCAACAATACTGTCGGTAAATTTTTAGGCTTTGATCGAGAAGANNTNTTAACGATGTCTCTCAAAGATATAGTTTATGATTTTGATTTAACCACCCAAGATGAGTGGAATGATCATGTACAAAATATTAAACAAGAGAGTAAAAGTTTAGAACTAAAACATTTTCTCATGGCTAAGGATGGAAAAAAAATATCAGTTGAGATGGTTCATTCTATAAAGAAAATTATGGAAAAAGATTACCAGCTAACATTGATAAGAGATATTACGAAACGTTTGCAAGCTGAAAAAGAAAAAGAACAAATGAAAGTCAATATGATCGCAACCGCTAAATTATCTCACCTAGGGGAGATGGCCACGAGTATTGCTCATGAGATAAATAATCCACTTACAATCATTGTTTCAAATATTTTAAGCTTAAAAAAGATGTTGGATGCTCAAGAAATTAATAAAGTTAGAGCAACAAAGTCCTTAGAAACAATTGATAAAACGATTCAAAAAATCACTAAAGTTATTGGAAGCCTTAGAACAATATCAAAAAATATAAAAAACGAAGCGCAAGTAGAAGAAAATGTTTTTGATGTTATCAATGATGTAAAAAATATTTTTTCTGAAGTTGCAAAACAACAAGGAATAAAATTATCTTTTTATGATCTGGATAAAATAAATAATTTAAAAATTAAATGCAATCGTTCTCAATTATCTCAAGTGCTTATTAGTCTTGTAAATAATTCGTATGATTCGTTGGCCCAAAAAGAAGGTGAGAAAGAAATTGAAATACGAGTTGAAGAATCCCAAAACAATCTTATCGTCTCAGTAGCGGATAATGGAAAAGGAATTGATCCAGCTTATAAAGATAAAATCTTTGAGCCATTTTTTTCAACGAAGCCGCTTGGTAAAGGTGCTGGTTTAGGTTTGGCCATAGCCCAGACAACAATGAAAAACCATAAAGGGTGGCTAAAAGTCTTAAAAACAGGCCCTGAGAAAACAATAATTGCCTTTGGATTGCCTTTAAAATAACACATGTAGTGTTTTTAGGTGTCTATAGGTTGAATAATTTACCCTAAGGCTTTCACTTTTTCTTAAGAAATGCTAACTTACTAATAATACTATATTAAATGAACTCCACCTCAAGTGATTACAGGTGTTTAGAGTGAGGAAAGAGTTCGAAAAGAATATTTTTCACTCGTGTTTTTAAAAAAAAATAGTTTATACTATTAAGCGTAGTGTAAAATATGAGTTTAAGGGTAGGATAAAATTTCTGAACTTAAGATGGTAGGAATAACTAGTAGATGATATATCAAAGAACTATTGCAAAAAACGTAACAGTAACCGGAATTGGGATACATTCGGGAAAAAAAGTTACGTTAAAGTTATACCCAGCAAAAGCAGACACTGGAATTGTTTTTAAAAGAACAGATGTTCCTCAGGCACGCAACATCAAAGCTTATGCGACAGAGGTTGGTCCTACGCGAAATAATACGACTCTTGGAGATGGTGCAGACGCCATTCACACTGTTGAACATCTCTTATCAGCTTTATACGGTTTAGGTATCGACAATGTCTATTGTGAGTTAGATGGTCCAGAAGTGCCTATTATGGACGGCTCTAGTGCGTCATTTATTTTTATTCTAAAAGAAACAGGTGTTGATAATTTAAATAAATCTAAAAAATTCATGGTTATTTTAGAGCCAGTTAAAGTCGAGTATAATGGAACATGGGCAATGATTGAACCTGCTAAGAATCTTATTATTGATTCGACAATTGTTTTTGCTCATCCCGCAATTAATACTCAAAGAGAAGTTTTTGAATTTTCTTGCGAAAATTATATTAAAGAGATTTCACGTGCTCGAACATTTGGAATGCTAAAAGACTTGGATACATACCGAAGAATGGGCTTAGCAAAAGGTGCATCTTTAGATAACACGATTGCTGTAGATGATTATAAAGTTGTTAATATTGAAGGTCTACGTTATACATCTGAGTTTATTCGACATAAAATTTTGGACACTATTGGGGATGTAAGCCTATTAGGCCACGAACTAGCTGGTAAAATTACCACTTATAAATCTGGACATTATTTACATAATGTACTTTGCCGTAAGATTCTTGATACGCCGAGTTCATATGAAATTGTTTCGGCGAACTCTTTAACTCATGAGACTAGAGAAGCTCACCGGCTTCCACAAATCATCGGTGGTCTAACTACTGACAGTATGTAGAATTTAAATCTCCTGATCTTTATTGTCTTTTCATCTAATAATAAATGTTGTAGATAAACCTTTGAATTTTTTAGAGGTTATTTATAATGAATAAGTTATTAATAGTATTATTTTCTATTATTACATATCAATATTGTTACGCAAGTTTGAATTGGAATGAACAAGAGTTGGGACAAACATACTCTATTGAACAAGATATTAAGCTTTATCGAGATGAAAAAAAGTATTCTTTACCAGCTAAAACTAAATTAAAGTTAATTGAAAAGTCAGCCTTGAGCATGATTAAAGTTCATCTTCATAAGTATGAACTTCCTGGATGTACTTTAGGGGCCATTGAGACAGACTTACAGTTGATTCCTGTGAAAAAACGATCAAATAAGAAAACTTCGGTAGGCGTAAATTTGCTTAAAGGCTGTCGCCTTGAAATATTTGTTGATATGGAGGAATATAGTACAATAAGCTTTTTAGAATAAGGACAAAAATGAAACTTTCTAAAGCCTATTGGCAAACTTATAAAGAAGTTCCTACGGATGCAGAAGTTCCTTCACATCAATTATTATTACGTGCTGGATTTATCAATAAAACAACAGGTGGAATCTATACATATCTTCCTATGGGAGTGAGGGTTCTTCAGAAAATCAAAAGTATTATTAGAGAAGAGCTGAACTCTATTGATGCCCAAGAACTTTTGATGAGTTTTGTGACGCCAGCAGAGCTTTGGCAATCATCAGGACGTTGGGATTCGATGGGTCCAGAAATGGTGAGGCTTAAAGATAGAAAGGATGCAGACTTTTGTTTAAGTGCGACTAACGAAGAAACGATTACAGATGTCTTTAAAAATACTGTCAGCTCTTACAAACAACTCCCCGTGAATCTTTATCAAATTAATACTAAGTTTAGAGATGAAATCAGGCCGCGTTTTGGAATATTACGTGGACGTGAATTTATCATGAAAGATGCCTATACTTTTCATTTAGATAAAGAATGTATGGATGAGATGTATGATAAATATTATCAAGCTTATTCAAAAATTTATAAAAGAATGGGTTTAGAGTTTATTGCTGTAGAGGCTGATGGTGGGAATATGGCCGATGCTGGTGCAAAAACCCACGAATTTCAAATTATAGCCGATACTGGTGAAGATGATATCGTAACGGCCAAAGAAATAAACTATGCTGCAAATATTGAGACTGCAGCTACCCTAAGAAATAGTTTAGAGTTTGCGCCTAGTCAGAAATTACAAGAAATTGAAACAAAAAACTTACCTACTTGTGATGAGGTGGCCAAGCTGTTGGGTATTCCTCTTTATCAGACACTTAAGACGTTGGTGTACACAGTTTATTATCCTAAAAAAGATGGAAGTCTAAAAGAAGCTCATTATCTTCTTATGCTATTGGGTGATGACAGTCTTAATGAAGTTAAGCTTACAAATTATTTTAGTGGTGCTGTAAAAGTGACTCCAGCTACTGAAGAGACGCTTAAAAGCTTAGATTTACCTAAGGGTTATATGAGTCCTTTAAATAAAGAGGCCATGTCAGTTGTTTTGGATAAGGCAATTGATATTAATGCTGGATATATCGCAGGGGCCAATAAAGAAGGATATCATATTAAGGGTTTTACTCCAGCTCGAGATATTAAACAATTTAAGCAAGTTGATATAAGAATGACTCAGCTTTCAGATTTCGCTCCTGATGGGAAAACCCCCATTAAAATGAGAAAAGGTATTGAAGCTGGACAAATTTTTCAACTCGGAGATAAATATTCAAAAAGCATGGGTGCCACAGTATTAGACCATAAGGGTAAAAAAGTTCATCCTTTGATGGGATGTTACGGCATTGGGGTTTCTAGAACTTTAGCAGCTGCAGTTGAGCAGCACCATGATGAAAATGGGATGATTTGGCCTGCAGCGATTGCGCCATTTGACCTTTATTTTGCAGTGATTGGCAAAAAGGCTGAAACAAAAATTCTAGCTGATAAAATCTATCATGAATTGAGGGCAGAAGGTGTGGATGTTCTTCATGATGATAGGGGTCTTGGGCCAGGTGGTATGTTTAAAGATGCTGATTTACTAGGCCTGCCTGTAAGATTAACTTTGGGGGAAAGAGACTTTGAAGCATCAGGAGAGCTAGAGTTAAAAATTCGTTCCACAGGCGAAACACTGAAAGTTAAAAAAGATGATTTAAGTAAAACTTTAAAGAATATTTTTGCTAAACTTGGAAAAACATTTTGATAGATTCACAAAACATGGACTTAATTATTGGTATCCACAGTATTGTTTGTGCGATCGCTAATCCAAATAGAACTCTTTACAAGCTAGTAGGAACCGAAGATGCGTTAGAGGAAGTGGCAAAAAAAGTCAGCTTGGAAAAAGTTCAGGTTGAAATGTATTCTTCTCATAAATTACAAGAAGAGGCTAAAAAATATTTTAAGCAATTAGGCCTTGAGTATCATCGTGTACCCTCTGGGGTTTTCTTATTGGCAGCTTCACAAGAAATAAATGATGTGAATTTTTTGTATGAACAAGTTGAAAAAAATAGCAAGCCCTTAAAAATTTTATGCTTAGATCAAATTACTGATGTACACAACGCAGCTGCGATTTTACGTACAGCTTCTTTTTATGGAGTTGATTTTGTTGTTGTTCCTGACAAAAAATCTTTTGGATTAACACCATCTTTTTTTAGGATATCATCGGGAGCAGCTGAATTTATCCCTCTTGTGGGAGTAAACAAATTAGGAAAGACTCTAACTAAGTTACAAAATATGGGTATCTTGTGTTTGGCCTTAAGCGAGCATGCAAAGGGCTCTCTAGAGGATGAACTTCATTCTAATGCTAAGGGAATATGTTTAGTGCTTGGAAAGGAGGATGTAGGAATAAGTAATGCTGTCTTAAGAGTTATTCCTCATCATATATCTCTTGAAAGCATGGGAGATACTCAATCATTAAATGTTTCTATTGCTGCAGCAATTACTATGGAAAGATGCTTTAGAAAAAATTAAAAAAATGCTTGCTTTCTTACTGATGATTGTTTATAAAATTAATCCTCATCAGTTGAAAGAGTGATGGAAAATGGGCTGCTCTAGCTCAGTTGGTAGAGCATCGGTTTTGTAAACCGACGGTCGCAGGTTCAAGTCCTGTGAGCAGCTCCATAAAAAAAGATAGGGGCGTGGTTCCCGAGCGGCCAAAGGGAGCAGACTGTAAATCTGCCGGTGTATACCTTCGAAGGTTCGAATCCTTCCCGCGCCACCATTCTTTTCTTGTGATGAGACTTTTCTTAAGCGGGTGTAGCTCAGTTGGTAGAGCACAAGCCTTCCAAGCTTGGGGTCGAGGGTTCGAACCCCTTCGCCCGCTCCATTTTTAAATCCAAAAAACTAAGGCAAGCAAAACTTTCTCGATTGAGTTTAAGGAAATACCAAATAATATAGTGTGAAACTAAATTATAGTTATTTTTTTATTGCTAAGCTGAGAGTGATAATATAAATACTAGTGTGTTTAGAGTAAGGAGTAGCTAGTTTCTCTTTGAGGACTGAGACTCACGCGATTTGTAAAAGTCGCAAATACTTGGAGTGATTCAGCTTTTTAGGGGCTGGAAAAAAGGTTGGAGTATTGGCTCGCGTGGCTCAGGGGTAGAGCGCTTCCTTGGTAAGGAAGAGGTCACGGGTTCAATTCCCGTCGTGAGCTCCACTTTTTTTACTTTGTAATGATTTTAATATTGTCAGTTGGGCTTGTTTAAAGCATACTCAGACGGTATTAATTAAGTAATAATTTAATAACGCCTATTTGCAATATTTTTGTAAGGAGTAATGGTATGGCTAAGGAAAAATTTGACCGTTCAAAACCGCACGTAAACATCGGTACTATCGGTCACGTAGATCACGGTAAAACAACATTAACAGCAGCAATTTCGATAACTCTTGCGGAAGCAATGGGTGGTGACGTAAGAAAGTTCGACGAAATTGATTCTGCTCCAGAAGAGAAAGCGAGAGGGATTACAATTAATACTTCTCACATTGAGTATCAAACAGAAAAAAGACATTATGCTCACGTAGACTGTCCAGGTCACGCTGANTATGTNAANAANATGATNACTGGTGCNGCTCAAATGGATGGTGCAATNNTNGTTTGTNCNGCTNCAGATGGNCCNATGNCTCAAACNANAGAGCATATNCTTNTNGCNANACANGTTGGNGTTCCNGCAATTGTTGTTTTCTTAAACAAAGTAGATCAAGTTGATGATGAAGAACTTCTTGAACTAGTTGAAATGGAAGTAAGAGAACTTCTTTCTTCTTATGACTTCCCTGGGGATGACACTCCAATCGTAGCTGGTTCTGCACTTGCTGCTCTTGAAGGTAAAAACCCTGAAATTGGTAGAGAAAAAGTCTTAGAGCTTATGAATCAAGTTGATGAGTATATCCCAACTCCTCAAAGAGATGTTGATAAAGACTTCTTGATGCCTGTTGAGGATGTTTTCTCTATCTCTGGTAGAGGGACTGTTGTTACTGGTAGAATCGAAAGAGGTATCATTAACGTTAACGATGAAGTTGAAATCATTGGTATCAGAGAAGCTTCTAAAACAACAGTTACTGGTGTTGAGATGTTTAGAAAACTTCTAGACAGAGGTGAAGCTGGAGATAACGTTGGTCTTCTATTAAGAGGAACAAAAAGAGACGAGATCGAAAGAGGTCAATGTCTAATTAAACCAGGAACTGTAACTCCACATAAGAAGTTTAAGTGTGAAGTTTATATTCTTAACAAAGACGAAGGTGGAAGACACACTCCAATCTTTAAAGGGTATAGACCACAGTTCTATTTTAGAACTACAGATGTTACTGGTTCAATCACTCTTCCTGCTGGAACTGAGATGATTATGCCTGGTGATAACACGGCTTTTGAAGTTGAGTTGATTACAAATATCGCAATGGAAAAAGGTCTTCGTTTTGCTATCCGTGAAGGTGGTAGAACAATTGGTGCTGGTACAGTATCAGAAATCGTTGAATAATTAAATTTTACGATACATACAAAAGGCCGGCTTCAAGCCGGTCTTTTTCTTTCAGGGTGTATAGCTCCAACTGGTAGAGCGGCTGATTCCAAATCAGTAGGTTGGGGGTTCGAATCCCTCTGCGCCCGCCACTTTTTCAGTTTTACTGCTTGTCTTGTTTTGAATGACTTAGATGTATTGTCAATTCCTAGGTCTTTAGGTCTGAATAATCATCACCTCAGACAGTTGTAGAACAATTATGATCATGAAATAATTATCCTTATGAATTCTGTTGTTATAGATCCTGTCTCACCAGAAAAAATTGACTTTAAGACAAGTTGGGTTTTTTCAAAAGAAGAAGATCTTTTAATTCATCTGTTTGCGGCTTTGGCGTTGGGGTTGTTGTATCTCTTGATATATTTTGCTGATTTTTTAGGCTCAAATATTGAAGTTCCCCTGTATTTTGTGACATTAATATTTGATGCTGGGCATGTGATGGCTTCTTATGTACTTGGGTTTGGAACATCCCGATTGGGCCGGTTAAATATTGTTTTTATTCCAACCTTGATGGCGGCTGTATTAATACCTGCCTTTTATTCATATGGCTTTGAGCGAGTTTTTTATGTATATGCAGCAATTTCCAGTATTCATTTTGCGAGACAGCAGTATGGTGTGTTGATGATTACTCTTCGCAAGGGCAGAAGGTTAAGTGCTTGGGGGGCACGATTAAACTCATTATTTTTTTATAATATGATTTTTGCTGTACCAGTATTCTATTTAATCTATGAAACCAAGTCTTTTGAGTGGATTGGGCAAAAGTTCAATTATTTTAATAGTTTAAATCCCTTATATTTTTTAGCTGGAGTATTTGGGATTTTATTTTTACAAATACTGTGGGAGCTTAGAGAAATTTTTGTTTATAAAATACTCAACCTCGGGAAGCTCTTTCATATTGCTGTGACTATAGTCTTATGGGGATTAATTCCTTTTTTTAATGATGGCTGGTCGAAGTTGGCATTTTATGCTATTGTGCTGCATCATGCAATTTTTTATATGTATTTTAGCTATCGACGCATAGAGAATAATTTTGAAAAGGGTAGTAGGCAGTTTAGGGATAGGCTCGTTGCAAAAATAGGCCCTTTGAAGAGTTTTGCTTTATTGGTCGGTCTTACTTCCTCTTTTTGGCTGTATTTATATTTTAAATACCCATTTGCAGAGGTGACGATGATTATAATATTTTATTCTGGCTGTCATTATGTGTTAGATACCTATATCTGGCGAAAAGGTTTTAGGGATAAAATAATTTAAGGCATCTATTATTTTAATTCTTTGGCAAGTTTTTTCTGTTCAATCCTCTCTTTTTTTCGTATAAATGATCTTTTTTGTGGACAAACTTGTTTAAATTTCGCATATAAGGTGAACTCTTAAATAGAGAAAGGAATTATATATATGTCTTTAACAGCAAAAGATAATGGTAAAAAGTGGATACAATCAAGTGTTGCAATTGGATGCATGTTATTGGTTTATATTCAAATCACATTTTTTACCCAAATGGCAGAGTGGTTTGAGTTAGAGTCTAAAATTAAGTTTTATATGGCAATAACTCAGTTTATTTCAGTACTTACTGCTCTTGGGGTCTTTATTTATATTATTAAAAACCCAAAAACGAGCAGTTTTCTTGAAGAAGTCTATCAAGAAGCTGTGAAAGTTGTTTGGCCAGATAAAAATGAAACTGTAAAGCACACGATTGGTATTATGATTGGTGTGACGATCGTAGGGACATTACTTGCTGTTTTTGATTTAGCGGCAACATGGCTCTTAAGCTTAATTAATTAAAGGCTAGTTTATGACTGAAGAAGCTAAAAATGAAGAAATGAATGAAGTTGAGACTACTGCAGAGTCTAGTGAAGAGGCAGTAGAGGATAATGGTTTAGCTAAAGGCGATTCTCCGGACTTTAAGTGGTTTGTTGCAAATGTTTTAAGTAATTATGAAGCAAGAGTGACAAAAACATTAAAGGAAAGAATTTTAAATCATAATATGAGTGAATATTTTGCTGAAATTCTTGTTCCAGAGGAAACTGTTGTTACTAGTGTTAATGGAAAGAAAAGAAATATTAAAAAGAAGTTTTTTCCAGGTTATATGTTAATCAAGATGATTATGAATGAAAAAACATGGCACTTGGTTAAGAATACAGATAAGATCACAGGTTTTGTTGGAGGAACACCAGATAAGCCCCAACCAATTTCTGATGAAGAAGCTGCTTATATGTTAGGTCAAACTCAAGATGGCTTTAAGAAACCACGCTCAACTGCAAGTTATTCTGCGGGAGATTCGGTTAAGGTTATCGAGGGACCATTTGCTTCTTTTGTGGGAACAGTGGAAGCAGTTGCCGCAAATGGAAAACTGAAGGTAAATGTTTCTATCTTTGGAAGACCGACACCAGTAGAACTGGATGATACACAAGTTGAAAAAGCATAATTGAAATTAATGTAAGCATTAATTCAATAAAAATAAAATTAACTAGACGGGAGACCTAAAAAAGTCGCTTGAACCGAGGAGTAAAACATGGCAAAAAAAATTACAGGTTTTATCAAACTACAAATTGAAGCTGGTAAAGCAAACCCAGCACCACCAATTGGACCTGCACTAGGTCAGAAAGGTGTTAACATTATGGAATTTTGTAAGGCTTTTAATGCAAGAACGCAAAAAGAAGCTGGGACAATTTTTCCAACGATCATTACTGTTTATTCAGATAGATCTTTTACATTTATTACAAAAACTCCACCAGCAACTTATTTGCTTAAGAAGCACATGAAGAAAAAATCTTTTGCTAATAAGCCAGGGCATGAAGTTGCAGGTACAGTATCTGAGAAAATTGTTGAAGATGTGGCAAATGCAAAAATGCCAGATTTAACAGCTGCAGATTTGGATGCTGCTAAAAGAACAATTGAAGGTTCAATTAGATCTTCAGGACTTAAATTGGAGTATAAATAATTTTAGGACATTTTTTGTCTTAGAAGGTGTAGGAGAAATCTATGAAAAAGAATAATACAAAAAGAAAAGAAGCATATGCAAAAGTAGATAATAATAAACTTTACTCTTTAACTGAGGCGATTAGCTTGGCCAAAGAAGTTAGCTTTGCAAAATTTGATGAGACTGTTGATGTCGCATTTAGACTTGGTGTTGATCCAAGACACGCTGACCAAATGATTAGGGGAGCGATTGTAATGCCTGCTGGAACTGGTAAAAAAGTGAATGTTGTTGTTATTACATCTGGCGAGAATATTGGAAAGGCCGAAGCAGCGGGTGCTGACTTAGTTGGTGGTGATGATATTATCCAGAAAATTCAAGGTGGTTGGATGGATTTCGATCGTGTTATTGCAACTCCAGATATGATGGGGAAGATTGGTCGAATCGCAAGGATTTTAGGTCCAAGAGGTTTGATGCCAAACCCGAAACTTGGGACGGTTACAACTGATGTTGAAAAAGCTGTTAAAGAGCAAAAAGCTGGTAAGGTTGAATATAGAACAGAGAAAACTGGTATTGTTCACGTTCCATTTGGAAAGAAATCTTTTGAGGACTCAGCGCTTATGGAAAACTTTAAATCAATTGCTGGAGCAATTGTTAGAGCTAAACCTGCTAGTGCAAAGGGTACGTATATTAAATCAGTAGTTATTAGTACATCAATGGGTCCTGGAATCAAAATTGATACTAATGATGTAGCTGCTTTAGCATAATAATAAATAAAACGTTGGGGTTGATGAAAGCCGGTTCGCTTGGAAGCGTATAAGTCCTGCCCAAATCCCCCTCCAATATTAATATAGTAATTAGGAGGAATTAATGATTACGCGCGAAAGTAAAGATGCTGTAATTCAAGACCTCAAAGAGAAAATCACAAATTCAAGAGCTATCTTTCTTACTAATGTCATTGGTATGGAAGCAAATCAAGCTGTTGAATTGAGAAAGTCAATTAGAGATGCCAAAGGTGCTCTAGTTGTGACGAGAAACACTCTTTTTGGTAAAGCAGCACAAGGAACCTACGCAGAAGAACTTCTGACAGGTTTAAAAGGAACAAACGCCGTAGCATTTGCATTTGAAGACGCTCCTGGGGTTGCCAAAGCTATTCTTGAAACGAGTAAAGAAGTTGAGCAGGTAACACTTGGTAGAGGTTATTTAAGTGAAGAGCTTCTTGATGAAGGAAGAGTACTTGCTCTAGCGAAACTTCCATCAAGAGACGAAATGCTTGGTACATTACTGGCCACTTGTCAGGCTCCAGTTTCATCACTTGTAAGATTGCTTAATGCAATTAAAGATGAGTGTGAATCTCAAGGAGTTGAAAAAGCGGCTGATTTAAAAGTTGAAGCTAAAGCCGAAGAAGCTGAAGCATAAAATTAAAAAAATTATTTAGGAGATAAAAATATGTCACTTACAAAAGAACAAATTATTGATGCAATTGCAAATATGTCAGTATTAGACTGTGCTGAATTAGTAAAAGAAATGGAAGAGAAATTTGGTGTTTCTGCTGCTCCTGTTGCTGTAGCTGGTGCTGCTGCTGGTGGTGAAGCTGCTGAAGAAAAAACTGAATTTGACGTAGTTCTTGCTGAAGCTGGTGCTAAGAAGATCAATGTTATTAAAGAGGTTAGAGGAATTACTGGTCTAGGTCTTAAGGAAGCAAAAGAAATGGTTGAAGGTGCACCTAAAACTATTAAAGAAGCAGTTGCAAAAGAAGAAGCAGATGAAATCAAGAAAAAACTTGAAGCTGCTGGTGCAAAAGTAGAACTTAAGTAATTTTGCTTAGCGCAATAAATTAATTAAAAAAAATAATGGAAGTGCACATTGTGTACTTCCATTTTTGTGTATGTAGTTGTACAAGAACAAGTACTTGTTTTTAAAAATATTGTTTCTCAGGAGTCAGTCAAATGACAAAAGTTTTCAGCCCTAATGAGTGGTACCGTCGTAGCTTTGGCAGAAGTGAGCACGTAATTGAACCTCCTACGCTAATGAGGCTTCAAATTAAATCTTATGAAGATTTTCTACAAAAGGATATCCCACCTGCCAGAAGAGAAGATATTGGTCTTCAAGCTGTTTTTAAGTCAGTTTTTCCAATATTTGACTTCAATAAAACAGTTTCTTTAGAGTTTGTTAGTTACTCTTTAGAGCAGCCTAAGTACTCAGTACAAGAGTGTAAAGCGAGAGGTTTATCATATGAATCTCCACTCAAAGTTACTGTACGATTGGTATTTTATGAAGTTGATGAGGATAATGATGAAAGTCGAACCATCTCTTCAATTAAAGAACAAGAAGTATACCTCGGTAATATCCCTCTTATGACTGAAACAGGATCATTTGTTTACAATGGAACAGAGAGAGTTATCGTATCTCAGTTACATAGATCTCCGGGGATTATTTTTGAGCACGACAGTGGGAAAAAGCACTCAAGTGGAAAGCTTTTATATTCATCGCGAATTATTCCACATCGTGGTTCTTGGTTAGACTTTGAGTTTGATCATAAAAATGTTCTTTACGCTCGTATTGATAGGAAAAGAAAACTACATGCTACGGTTGTTCTTAAGGCATTAGGTTTTTCTGTTTCTGAATTATTAAAGTTGTTTTATGAGCCAGAAACAATTCATCTTGATGAAAAGAAATATGAAAGAGAGTTAGATTTAGAATTGATGCTAGGAGCGAGAGCTGATGATGATATTTTAGATTCTAAGTCTGGTAAGGCCCTTGTTAAGAAAGGGAAAAAGATAACTAAAGTTTCTATAAAGAAGATGAAAGAAGCTGGAATTACAAGATTGCCTATTGAGTTAGAGCAAGTTGTAGGAAAGGTTCTTTTTGACGATATTTATGATGAAGAAACTGGTGAAGTTATTGCTTCGGCAAATGAAGCTTTGACTGAAGATAAGATTTTCGACTTGATGAAGGCTGGAATTAATTCAGTCGATGTTTTATATATCGATGGAGTTAACTTTTCTGATCAAATTCGCAATACATTATTGTTGGATAAAACGAATTCTTATGAAGATGCATTGATTAAAATATTTGAAAGATTAAGACCAGGCGAGCCACCGACTATTGAGGCAGCTCAAACGCTTTTTAATAGTTTATTTTTCGACGAATCTAGATATGACTTATCTAAGGTTGGGAGAATGAAAATTAACTATAAGTTTGGTTTAGATATTCCTGTTGAAAATACTACTTTGACTAAAGATGATATTATTAGAACGGTAAGATATCTTGTCGATCTAAATAATGGAAAAGGTCGTGTTGATGATATTGACCACCTTGGGAATAGAAGAGTTAGAGCTGTTGGAGAATTACTAGAAAATCAATTTAGAGTTGGTTTGGTAAGAATGGAAAGAGCAATCAAAGAAAGAATGATTGCTATTGAGCTAGACACGATGATGCCACATGACCTTGTTAACCAGAAGCCTGTAGCGGCTGCAGTTAAAGAGTTTTTTGGTTCATCTCAATTGTCACAGTTTATGGATCAGACCAACCCATTATCAGAGGTCACTCATAAAAGAAGACTTTCTGCCCTTGGGCCAGGTGGTCTAACTAGGGAAAGAGCTGGTTTCGAGGTAAGAGATGTTCACGCCACTCATTATGGTAGAATGTGTCCTGTAGAAACTCCCGAAGGACCAAATATTGGTCTAATTACTTCACTTGCAACATTTGCACGTGTTTCTGAATATGGTTTTATTGAAACTCCATACAGAGAAATTGCTGAAGATGGGAAAGTTTCAGATAAAGTTAAATATTTTTCTTCTTTTGAAGAGGAAGGAAAGGTCATAGCTCAAGCAAATACGAAGTATGTTGTTGATGGAACTTTAGAAGGAAAATTAATCCCTTCTCGTAAAAAAGGTGAGATGGCGTTAGTTGATGCAGAGGAAGTTGATTTAATGGACGTGGCTCCTTCGCAAATGATCTCAATTGCAACTTCGTTAATTCCATTCCTTGAGCATGATGATGCAAACCGTGCCCTAATGGGTTCTAACATGATGAGACAAGCCGTTCCTGTTGTGAAGACTGATGCTCCGATTGTTGGTACAGGTGTTGAAAGCATAGTTGCTAGAGACTCTGGAGCAATTTTATTTGCAAAAAATAGTGGTAAAGTTATCTTTGTTGACTCTAATAGAATTGTTATTCAGAAAGATCATGTTAAAGAAGGTGACTCCGCTGTAGATATTTACAAACTTGTTAAATATCAAAGAACTAACCAAAATACATGTAATAACCAAAAAGCCCTCGTCAGAGAAGGCGATATCGTTAAAGCTGGAGATGTTATTGGTGATGGGCCTGGAACTCAATTTGGTGACCTTGCTTTAGGACAAAATGTCTTAGTAGCATTTATGCCTTGGGGTGGTTATAACTACGAAGATTCTATTCTTATTTCTGAAGAATTATTATCTCAAGATGTTTTCACTTCAGTTCATATCGAATCTTTTGAGGTTGAGGCCAGAGATACTAAATTAGGTAAAGAAGAAATCACTAGAGATATTCCTAACGTAAGTGAAGAAGCTCTTAAGGATCTTGATGAAGCGGGTATCGTTAGAGTCGGTGCTGTTATCAAGCCAGGTGATATTCTTGTCGGTAAAATTACACCAAAAGGTGAGACTCAACTTTCTCCAGAAGAAAAACTACTCAAGGCAATCTTTGGTGATAAAGCTGGCGATGTAAAGGATACTTCGTTGAGAGTTTCTTCGCATGTCTATGGTACAGTTGTTGATGCTCATGTTTTCACGAGAGAAGGTGTAGAGCTAGACTCACGATCAAAAGCAATTATTGAAACTGAAACAGAGTTAATTAGAAGAGATGAAGCCATTGAAATCAAGGCTATTCAGTCTTCTTCAATTAAATCAATTGCTCAAATGCTTAAAGGTGCTAAAACAATTGATACATTAGTTTCTGAAGATGGTTCAACAGAGTTGTTACCTAAGGGAAGTGAAATTACAGAAAAATCACTTGCAGCTGTTCCTTTTGAATTAATCGGATATCTACCTTTAGAGGCAGAGTTAGAGGATAAATTAACAGAATATTTTGCTGATATTAGAAACAGAATTAATCTAGTTCGCCAAAAAGCCAATGATGAAATTGCTAAACTTCATAAGGGTGATGAACTCTTACCTGGAGTTATCAAAAAAGTAATGGTTTATGTGGCCATTAAGCGTAAACTTCAAGCTGGGGATAAAATGGCGGGAAGACACGGAAATAAAGGTGTTATTTCACGAGTTTTACCTAAAGAAGATATGCCATACCTAGCAGACGGTGCACCAGTTCAGATCGTTTTAAATCCACTAGGGGTACCATCACGGATGAACATCGGACAACTTCTTGAGCTACATCTCGGATGGGCCGGTAGAGGTCTTGGTGAAAAGATCAGTTATATGTTAGAGGAAAAGTATGAGGCTAATAAGCTAAGAGACTTGATTTCTAAAATATATAAGAAAGATCATGTTGATGCTTGGTTGAAAAAAGCGACTGATACTCAAATCTTTGAACTTGCAAAGCAAATGAAAACAGGTGTTAGGTTTTCTACTCCTGCTTTTGATGGTGCAAGAGAAAGTGATATTGAAGATATGTTAGAGTTAGCTGATCTTGATAAGTCAGGTAAGACGACATTATTTAATGGTATCACTGGAGAAGCATTTGCTGAGGAAGTAACAGTTGGAACAATGTATATGTTAAAACTTCACCACCTTGTTGATGAAAAAATTCACGCGAGATCAACAGGTCCTTATTCACTTGTTACTCAGCAACCACTTGGTGGTAAAGCTCAGTTTGGTGGACAAAGACTTGGGGAAATGGAAGTTTGGGCCCTTGAAGCTTATGGTGCGGCTTATACGTTGCAAGAATTCTTAACTGTGAAGTCAGATGATGTTGTTGGTCGTACTAGAATGTATGAATCGATTGTTAAAGGTGAAAAAGTTCTTGAACCAGGATTACCTGAGTCATTTAACGTTCTTGTTAAAGAGCTTCAGGCTTTAGCACTTGATATGAAGCTAGAAGAACCAACTGTTGAAGGAATTTAATTTTATAAAAATATTGAGAGGCAATACTCTATGAAAGATTTATTAAACTTTTTTGACAAACCAAAAGACCCAGTAAGTATAGAAGCAATTTCTATTAGAATTGCTTCTCCTGATACAATCAGAGAGTGGTCATTTGGTGAAGTTAAAAAACCAGAAACAATAAACTACAGAACATTTAAACCAGAAAGAGAAGGTCTTTTCTGTGCTAAGATTTTTGGCCCAGTAAAAGACTATGAGTGTATTTGTGGTAAGTACAAGAGAATGAAACACAGAGGTGTTGTTTGTGAGAAATGTGGTGTTGAAGTTACACTTTCTAAGGTAAGAAGAGAAAGATGTGGACATATCGAGCTTGCTTCTCCAGTTGCACATATCTGGTTTTTAAGATCACTTCCATCAAGAATTGGTGCTTTACTTGATCTTTCTTTAAAAGATCTCGAAAGAGCTTTATATAATGAAGCTTATATCGTTTTGGAGTCGGCAACAGATGGACAGGATGGTGGTCTTCAAGTGGGATCTATTCTTTCTGAAGCTAAAGCTATGGAGCTTAAAGCTGCTGGTGTTGATTTTAAAGTTGGAATGGGTGGAGAAGTTATCAAAGATCTTCTTTCCAAAGTTGATTTAGATACTTTAAATAAAGAGTTAAGAAGAACATTAGCTGAGACAAAAACTGAGTTGGCTAAAGCTAAGCTTATTAAAAGATTAAAAGTTGTTGAGTCAATTCTTAAGTCTCCGAATAAACCAGAATGGTTTATGATGGATGTTATTCCTGTTTTACCACCAGATCTAAGACCTTTAGTTCCTCTAGAAGCCGGTAGGTTTGCGACTTCTGATTTAAATGATCTTTATAGAAGAGTTATTAATAGAAATAATCGTTTGAAAAGACTTAAAGAGCTTAATGCTCCAGAAATTATTATCAGAAATGAGAAGAGAATGCTTCAAGAAGCTGTTGATGCTCTTTTTGATAATGGAAGAAGAGGAAAAGTCTTTACTGGTGCTAATAAGAGACCTTTAAGATCTCTATCTGATATGCTTAAAGGTAAACAAGGTCGTTTCCGTCAAAACTTACTTGGTAAAAGGGTTGATTACTCTGGACGTTCTGTTATTGTTGTTGGACCTAACTTGAGATTACATCAGTGTGGTCTTCCTAAGGCCATGGGCCTTGAGCTTTTTAAGCCTTTTATTTACAACAAGCTAATTGAAAAAGGTCACTGTACAACAATTAAAGTTGCAAAAAGAATGGTTGAGCAGCAAAAACAAGAAGTTTGGGATATCTTAGATGATGTGGTTAGAGAACATCCTGTACTTTTAAACCGTGCTCCAACACTTCACAGACTTGGTATTCAAGCTTTTGAACCGGTTCTTATTGAAGGGAAAGCTATTAGATTGCACCCTCTTGTGTGTACAGCATTTAACGCTGACTTTGATGGGGATCAAATGGCCGTTCACGTGCCACTATCGTTAGAGGCTCAAATTGAGTGTAGAATTCTTGCGATGTCTACAAATAATATTCTTTCACCTAAAGATGGAACTCCTATAATTGTTCCTTCACAAGATATTGTTCTTGGAATGTATTACATGACAAGAATCAGACCTTACGCAAGAGGTTATGGACAAATTTTTTCTTCTAAAGAGGAAGCTCAGTTTGCTTATCATACTGGTAAATTACATTTACNAGCACCAGTAAAAGTAAGAATAGATGGCACAACAGTTGAGACTACTGTTGGGAGAACTTTTGTTCATGATATTATTCCAAGTTGTTTAAAATATAGCGATATTAATAAGGTTCTTAATAAAAAAGAGCTAGGTAAACTTTTAGACCTTGCTTATAGAAAAGGAACAGAAAAAGATACTGTTTTATTAGCCGATGCTTTAATGCAGACAGGTTATTCTTATGCAACGAAAGCAGGTATTTCAATCAATGTAAAAGATATGGTTATTCCTGATGACAAGAAAAGCATTATTGATGCATCTCAAGCGGAAGTTGATAAGATAACCCAAGAGTATAACGAAGGTTCTATCACTAATGGTGAGAGATATAACAAAATTGTTGATGTTTGGGCACAAACCAATGAAAAACTTTCTAAAGTTATGATTGATGGTCTTTCACTTGAAACATTTAAGTCTGAAAAATCTGGAGAGGAAGACAAGGTTGCACCTTCTTTCAACTCTGTTTATATGATGGCTGACTCTGGTGCAAGGGGTTCTGCAACGCAGATGAGACAACTTGCAGGGATGAGGGGTTTAATGGCAAAACCATCTGGTGAGATTATTGAAACACCGATTACCTCAAACTTTAGAGAAGGGCTTTCAGTTCTTGAGTATTTCTCATCTTCTCACGGTGCTCGTAAAGGTTTAGCTGATACAGCATTAAAAACTGCAAACTCAGGTTATTTAACTAGAAGATTAGTTGATGTAGCTCAAGATGCAATTATTAGAAATCATGATTGTGGTGCTGATGATGGTATTGTTTTAACATCAAGAATTGATAACGGTGAAATTTCTCAACACGTTTCTAAAAGAGTTTCTGGAAGGGTCGCCTTGGAAGAAATAAAGGCTAAAGATGGGTCTGTATTATTTCCAAAAGATTATCTCTTTACAGAAGCAGACCTTGAGACAATTGAGGCAGAAGATATCGACCAAATTACTGTTAGATCTGTATTAACTTGTAAAGAGAAGTATGGATTCTGTGCTTTATGTTTTGGGCGTGACTTATCTAGAGGGAAAATGGTTTCAGTTGGTGAAGCTGTTGGTGTTATTGCAGCTCAATCAATTGGTGAACCTGGTACACAGTTGACAATGCGTACTTTCCACGTGGGTGGTACTGCAACTGCAGGTGCTCAGGTAAATAAAATGGAGTCTAAAACTGCAGGTATTGTTTCCTTTGATAATGTAAAAACAGTTACGAGAGATGATGGTTCTGTAATTATCATGAATAAGATTGGTGAGATCGTTATCAAAACTGATCAAGGAGATGAAAAAGAAAGATACCCAGCTCAATATGGTGCGACGCTATTCTTTAAAGATGGTGACACGGTTAACGTTGGGGATAAAATTCTTGAGTGGGATCCGTTTGCGATGCCTATTATGTCTGAAGTAAAAGGTAGAATTAAGTTTGAAGATATGATTGTTGGTTCAACTGTTAAAGAAGAGATGGATGCTGTTACTGGTCTTTCTCACAAGGTTGTAACTGAAACAAAAGTAAAAGAAGATGCTTCAAAGCAACCTCAAATTATCTTAGTTGATGAGGATGGAAATCCTGTTATTGTTCCTGGAACAAAAAGACATGCAATTTATAGACTACCAATTGGTGCTCACATTACTGTTGATGAAAATCAAGAAATTGATGCAGGTATTGTTATTGCTAAAGTTCAGAGGGAATCAACTAAAACTAAAGATATTACAGGTGGTTTACCACGAGTTGCGGAGCTTTTTGAAGCTCGTAAGCCAGCAAACTCTGCATTAATTGCGGATATTGCTGGAACAATTGAATTTGGACCAGAAGTGCGTGGTTCAAGAAGAGTAATCATTAANCCTGAAGAGGGTGGAGAGCCTTCAGTCGTTGCGATTCCTAAGGGACGTTATGTAATCGTTAACGAAGGTGACTATGTAAGAGTCGGTGACCCAATCATGGACGGTCCAACTAACCCACATGAGATCTTAAGAGTATTGGGAATTAAAGCCGTAGCTGCTTATATTGTTGATGAAATTCAAGAAGTTTATAGACTTCAAGGTGTTGATATCGATGATAAACATATTGAAGTTATTGTTAGTCAAATGCTTAAGAAGGTTGAAATTACAGATCCAGGTGACTCATTATTTGTCGATGGTGACTCTGTAATGAAAACAGCATTGCTTGAAGAGAATGAAAAATTGACAGCAGATGGATTAGACCCGGCTAAGGCCAGACCAATTTTACTTGGTATTACTAAGGCATCTTTAAGTACTGATTCATTCTTGTCAGCAGCTTCTTTCCAGGAGACGACAAAGGTTCTTACTCAAGCAACACTTGAAGGTAAAAAAGATTATCTGCGTGGCTTGAAAGAGAATATTTTGATGGGTAGATTGATTCCTGCTGGTACGGGTGTTCCTCGCTATGATGAACTAAAGGCTGAGGTTCCTGCACAAGAGGATCATGTAAGTTTAACATTTTAATAAAAAAGCTTGTCATAGCATGAGCTTGTTGATAAAAGCTCATGCTAAATAAGTATTTTACGGTAGTTTTAAGGAGCAATTAATGCCTACTATTAATCAACTAGTTAGAAAAGGAAGATCGGCGAAGTACGAAAAAACAAAATCGCCGGCACTAGTGGCTTGTCCACAAAGACGTGGTGTTTGTACACGTGTTTATACGACAACTCCAAAAAAGCCTAACTCAGCGATGAGAAAGGTTTGTAAGGTTAAGCTAACTTCAGGTTTTGAGGTTATCTCTTATATTGGTGGTGAAGGTCATAACCTTCAAGAACACTCTATCGTCTTGATTAGAGGTGGAAGGGTTAAAGATTTACCAGGGGTTCGTTACCATACAGTTAGAGGTGCATTAGATACTTCTGGTGTTGATAAAAGAAGACAGCGTCGTTCAAAATACGGTGCTAAAAAGCCTAAGTCTTAACGGAGTATAAATAATGAGTAGAAAACATAGATCACAACCTAGAGAAGTATTACCTGATCCAAGATATAATGACATTGTTGTAACAAAGTTCATCAATGCTCTTATGATCGGTGGAAAAAAAGCAACAGCAGAAAAAATTGTGTATGGTGCTTTTGATCTTGCTGAGAAAAAATCTGGAGAAGAAGGAATTAAAATTTTTAAAAAAGCTATGTCTAATATTAAGCCTGCAGTAGAGGTAAAATCAAGAAGAATTGGTGGTGCAACTTATCAAGTTCCTGTTGAAGTTAGACAAGCGAGAAGACAATCATTAGCGATTAGATGGTTAAGAGACTACTCTCGTGGTAGAAACGGTAAAACTATGATTGATCGATTAGCTGATGAGCTTGTAGACGCTGCAAACAATAGAGGTGGCGCAATCAAGAAAAGAGAAGATGTCTACAAAATGGCCGAAGCCAATAAAGCTTTTGCTCACCTTAAGTGGTAATTATAAAAATTTTCTCATAATAAAAAGGGCATCTGTTAGATGCCCTTTTTTTATTTTAAAGATTAATAATTTGCCCTAATTCGAGACTTAATAAAAGAATTGTAATATCGCGATTACCAATGTTAATTGGTTTGTGAATATGCAGACCGTATCGTAGGTTAAATTCCTTTTCTGCATATTGAACCTTGTGTTTAAAAAACCCATTTAGTCCTATAAGCATGTTAGTTGTGACATCATCTTCGCTTGTGTTTTCTTTGTCAGAAGGCCCAACCAGCATTTTTTCAGTTAGAATAAATTGAAACTTTGGACCTAAACTTAGATTTGAATTTAAACGAAAAAGAGGACTGGCTTCTAGAGCTAATGTTTTTGTTTCTAAGTCATATTTTACATTTTCTACTCTATCTGACTCAAAGTTTAGAAAATAATATGTTGCCGCAATATTAAGATCAAATTGAGAGTATTCTAGGGTTGAGCTGGCCATTACGCCATATTGCTGTCCTTCTTTTTCACCGGCTTCATCGTTCTCATCAGTTGTTAACTTTGAACTTCCAATGTGAAAGCCTCCATAAAACCAAGATTGATTGGGCTTGTATTGATTAACTTCCGCGGCGGATAGGATGGATGGGTAAAGTCCGACAAATAATAAAAAAATTAAACTTTTATTGAATATTTTCACAGTCATCTCCTTGTAGAAATATTATACACTACAAGTATTATGTAAAAAGCCTAAACATTAGCTTAATTAAGTCATTGATATTGTATTCATGAAAATGGCCCCTGCTTTGCATCATAAACTCTTGAGAATTGAGATGGAGGGATGAGATGAAATTTTTATTAATGATTTGTGTGTTTTTTCACTTTTATAGTTGTGATTTTTCCTTGAACCGAACATTAAAGGATGAATGGGGCAATGGCAATGGTGATAGTTCTTATGATGGAGGGTTCCAACCAGTATATCCAGGTGATGATGTAGATAATAATGACGGTTCAAACGATGACTCAGATGATTCGGGTAATACAGGAAATGGATCAAACGGTGGATCAGGTTCTGGAGATTCAGGTAATGGATCAAATGGCGGATCAGGTTCTGGAGATTCAGGTAATGGATCAAATGGCGGATCAGGTTCAGGAGATTCAGGTAATGGATCAAACGGCGGATCAGGTTCAGGAGATTCAAGTAATGGCTCAAACGGCGGATCAGGTTCAGGCGATTCAAGTAATGGCTCAAACGGTGGATCAGGTTCTGGAGATTCAGGTAATGGATCAAATGGCGGATCAGGTTCAGGTGATTCGGGTAATAGCTCAAACGGCGGATCAGGTTCTGGTGATTCGGGTAATGGATCAAATGGCGGATCAGGTTCAGGTGATTCGGGTAATAGCTCAAACGGTGGATCAGGTTCTGGAGATTCAGGTAACGGATCAAACGGTGGATCAGGCTCAGGCGATTCAGGTAACGGATCAAACGGCGGATCAGGCTCAGGCGATTCTGGTAATGGATCAAACGGTGGATCAGGTTCAGGAGATTCAGGTAATGGATCAAATGGTGGGTCAGGTTCAGGCGATTCGGGTAATGGATCAAACGGTGGATCAGGTTCTGGAAACTCAGGTAATGGCTCAAATGGCGGATCAGGTTCAGGTGATTCGGGTAATGGATCAAATGGTGGATCAGGTTCTGGATCAAATGGTGATTCGGGTAATTCAGGTAATGGCTCAAACGGTGGATCAGGTTCTGGAAACTCAGGTAATGGATCAAATGGTGGATCAGGTTCTGGAGATTCAGGTAATGGCTCAAACGGCGGATCAGGTTCTGGAAACTCAGATAATGGATCAAATGGTGGATCAAGTTCTGAAGAGGAAGAAGGTGAAGATGCAAATTTAAGTTGTCATGGAGATAATGCATTATCTAGTGGCCTTAAAGCTAAGATTTACGCTTTGAAAAATAAATATATTAATAGAAAAAGTGGTTCTGCGTCGATTAAATCAATTCTTATGAGGCATAAACTTGTTTATATTGAAGATTTTATTGCTGACAAGATAGATGTTGAGCCTCGTAATTATTCTTTAGGAGTTGTTGGGCGAGAGGGAAGTTATATTGTTGATCCTCGTACAAATTTAGAGCTACTAGAGAATTATGTTATTAAGTATGAGGGATATATCTCAGTACAGGATGAGCCTGAAGAGGGGAGATATGAATTTGCGTTACTAAGTGATGATGGAGTTTTGTTAAAAATAGGAAGAAGACATATGATTAGCACAAAGAAAGATATGTCACCTACTCTAAATTGTAGTCGAAGAACAATTTATTTGAAGAAGAATCGTCCAGTTAAGCTACGTTTATTTTATCATCAAGGTCCACGCAATAAAGTCTCTAATACACTTCTTTGGAGAAAAGTAGAAAAAAATTGTCACGTAACTTCTAGTCGAAGCTCTTGTGGGAAAAAGCTAAATTCAATTTCTTCTTTATTGTCTGAAGGATGGAGTGTCGTGCCTCAACATGTTCTAAAACATAAGCGAAAAGAATGTTTAAGAGTAAAAACTCATTGCAAAATAGCTAAATAGACTCATTATTGTTCTTATCTTTTAAAGATGTCAGAAGCTGTTGTAGAATGATTTCTGACATCTTTAAAGATGGATGAGTTGAATCTCTAAAGTATTCAGAAGAGTTATAATCTTTCATTTTGTTAAGGCTTTGGAAATTAGTAAAATTTCTAAAGACTGAATCGAGATGAGTAATGAATTTTTGATGTTTTTCTTTTAATGATAAGGTGTTTTTTATAATTTTTAAATGCTCAAAGGATAACGGAGCAGAAAAAGCAATAAGTTCAATTTGTTTTTTATCACATATTTTTTGAATTTCTTTTAAAACCTCAATTCTTTCATTGGATATTTGATACTTTTTAGAGCTGCTGATTCGCGTTTTTACTTTTCCTTTAAGGGGGAGTTCTTTGCGATAATTTCCATCTTCTAAGTAAATATGGCGAGCCTTTCCAAAATAATTAACGTAAAAAACTCTTAAGGAGTCTCTAATGGCAGCAAGAGTAAAGTAATCATGGTCAAATAAAGGCTTTGTTCGAGTTTCATGTGAAGCCAAAAAATTTTTAAGTGGTGAATTAAATAATCTATTATCAACATCGTAAAACTGGTTTAATGCATCAAAGTCAATTTGAAGAAAAATGACTTTAGGTCGATGTTTGGAGAGTACATGTTTAAGAATGACTAAGTAGTCAATTGGAGTTGAATGTTGAACTGCATAGTTAAAGGTCTCAAGATTAATTGTATTTTTAACTGTTGATGTAGGATATCGATGAGCTGCTGAACTCCCCATAATAATCGCATCGTATTGTTTTTTTGAAGATTCATAAAGGTAGTATTTATTTTCACGACTTTGGGCGACTGCTTTAGTTTTAAAACCAAAAACGTTAATCCCAAGTTTCATATAAGGATCAACGCTAATGACCAGTCCGGTAAACAAAAGAGTAAGAATAGTTGAAAAAATAAAAAATAATCTAATAAAATTCATATTTAAAAATTAAAATAAATAAAGTCACTAACTCTATTTAGTCCAAAAAGACATAAAACAAAAATAAAGCTCATAAAAAGGGCCGTTTTTGTTTGAGGTTTAAATTCTTGCATTAACTGCATTGAATTCTTAAGTTTAAAAACGATATAAAGTGAAACTATTATAAAAATTAAATTAAGATTTTGGTCATTGTTCATATGAGGGCCAATAATTGCTCCTGACTTTAGAATTAATTCTTCAGAGATTAAACCTTTAGGAATTTTAAAGTAGGTCAGTCCAAACATCCCTTTAAAAATATTAAAAGCGGTTTCTAGCTTTTCCGCCCTAAAAATTGTGAAAACAATGTTGATAAATTGAAAAGTTATAAAAATTGCCCAAAATTTAGGTAGTTTTATTTTTCTTTTTTTCATGATGTGGTTAATAATAATTATCACTCCATGGAGAGCTCCATAAAGGACAAACGTCCAGGCAGCTCCATGCCACAATCCTGCAATACACATAGTAATAAAAATAGAGATCATCGAATTTGTAAAAGTAAACTTAGGCATCGCTTTTAGTAAAGGTGTGAAAATATATGTTGTGATGAATTGACTAAGAGTAATATGCCACTTAGTCCAAAAATCAATAATATTTCTTGCTAAAAAAGGTGAGTCAAAGTTTTTAGGAAGTTTAATATTAAAAAGTAAGCCTAGCCCTATCGCCATATCAGAATAACCACTAAAATCAAAGTAGAGCTGCATCGTGTAACTTAAACTTGTTCCCCATGCTTGGAAAAAATGGAAGGTATCTGTGTGGTTAAATCCAGCATTGGCCCAGATGGCAAAAGTATCAGCAAGAAGAACTTTTTTGGCCAAGCCGAGAATAAAAACAAAAATTCCAAGATTAATATTTTTGATATTAAAGCGATGATTTTTATCATCATCAAACTGAGGCATAACTTCTTTGTAATGGACAATTGGCCCAGCAATAAGCTGGGGAAAAAAGCAAACAAAAAGTGCGTATTTATGAAAGGGTGTTTTCTTTACTAGACCCTCGTAAACATCAACAAGATAGGCAATCTGTTGGAGCGTAAAAAAACTTATTCCTAGTGGGAGTAAAACATGAGTAAAGTGAAAATCTGAATTAAGAAGAAGATTCATATTTTCCATGAAAAAGTTTTTATACTTGAAATAACCCAATAGTCCCAAATTAAAACTTAAACCCAATAAAAATAAAGGCTTTTTAATTTTTGCATGAGGTTTGGAAATAAGATAATGAGTGATTAAAAAATTAATAATAATGGAAGAAATAATAATACTTAGATAAGAGAAATTCCAATATCCATAAAAGAAAAGAGAAGCCAGAATAAGCCAACTGTGTGAGAGTGTATGTCCGTGTTTTTCATGCTTACCGATAAGGTAATGAATAACAAAAGTGATTGGTAAAAAAATAAAAATAAAAATATAAGAATTGAAAAGCATGGTTTAGATTTTAGTTTTAATAAGCTCCACCATTTCACCAATATTTTTTAAGTCTTGGAGTTCTCCAAGAGCAAAACGAACTTTAAAGTGGCTTTCAATATTAGAGATGAGTTCAATATGAGATAAGGAGTCCCATTCATCAATATCATTAGCACTTGTTTCATGGTTTAAGTCAATCTCGTTATTATCAAAAGTGTTTTTTAAAATTAGACTTACTTGGTTAAAGATTTCTTCTGTTGTCATTTATTTACCTTCTAAGTGATAGCTTTTTAATGTTTTCTTACAAATTTTCCCGTTGTCATTTAGGGGGAAAGAATCAACTAAAAAAATTTTTTCAGGAATTTGATAATCTAAAAGAATATTCGCCATATCTTTTTTGATCGATTTGATTTCTTTTTCTTGTTTTAGTTGTATATAACAAATAGTTGTGTTTTGAGTTAGCTCGTTAGGAATAGCAAAACTTACAGCATTTTCAACATAAGGTAAGTTTTGAATATATGAGTCAATGTCTAGGAGATTGATTCGATAACCTCTGTATTTGATTGTATCATCTAATCTTCCCACGATATAAAATTCACCATTTTCGGTTTGATAAGCTATATCACCAGTTTTATAGTAGAGGTTATTTTCAAAATTGACTAAGACTTCAGCTGTTTTTTGAGGATCATTAGCGTAACCCTTCATGAGTTGTCCTCCCCCTAGCAAGAGTTCACCTTTTTGATTAAATCCTAGTTTTGTACCATCACTGACAATTATTGCCGTTGTAGAACCCAAGGGAGTACCAACTGAAATATTATGGTTATCAAGATCGCTGCTCTTAAAACTCATCTTTTTAGCATGAGAGTATACAGGAACTTCTGTAACACCATATAGGTTGTGAACGTTAACCTGTGAAAAGTGTTCAACGCATTTATTATATAACCCAGTTGTAAAACGAGCTCCTCCCATAACAACAGTTTTAAGGCTAGATAGATTTGCACGAGAGTAAACTGAGTCTTCAAGCAACATATTAAAGTTATTCACAACAGTATTTAGAAATGTGATTTCTTTTTGTTCAATTTCTAAGGCCAAGGTAAAGATATTTCCTGTGAAGTTAGAAAAGTGAAGACAAGATCCTTTGTGTAAAAAAAGCCCCACATCGATTAACGATATGTCAAAAGTAAAGTCAGCGACTTGCAAAATTCGATCTTCTGAGTTGATCTCGGCAAAATACTTGTCACACCAGTTCCAAAAATCTGTAATGGCCCTTCTGGGAGCAATTACAGCTTTAGGCTTGCCGGTACTTCCTGAAGTGCAGATGGTATAAAGGGTGTCTTCTGGAGAATGTTTTATTAGGAGTTGGTCTTGGTAATTATTTTGAATAATTTCAAGAAATTTTTCTTCATCTAAAAGTAAACTAAAATTTGTTTCAGCTTGAATTTGGTCAATTCTGTTTTGTGGATAATTCTCTCGCATGGGTACGTAGGGAACACCAGCATCCATACAGGCAAGAATTGTCATAAGAAATCGTGGATTCTTAGATAATTTGATTCCAACTGCTCCACGAGGAGTTACTTGCTGTGAGATATAAGCTCTTAACTTTTTATATTCTGATCTAAATAGCTCGATATCATATTGTTCACCCTTTGTGTCATAAAGAGTGAAGGGGCCCTCAAAGATTCTTTTGTGGATTAGTTTTTGAATTTCCATGATAAAAAATTACTTTATAACCTCCATTTAAGCAATCATAATTTAATTCTTGCTGTTTCACTTGAAGCTTTTTCTTTAGCAAATCTAATGATAGATTAGTTTAAAAATTTTACTTTAGGAAAACTCATGTTTTTAAAAGATAATCGTCAGACTTGGGATAAGTTAACCGAGATTGTGGAAAATTATTTAGAAGAAAATAAAGATCATAAAACTCCTGTCGTGAGATATGAACCAGCAACAAAACTAAAAAGTCTTTTGAATTTGAATTTAGATGAAAATGGTGTCGCTGAAGATTTATTACTTGAAGAAATTAAAAAGTATTTAAAGTACAGTGTGAGAACGACTCATCCTCAGTTTAATAATCAGCTGAATGGGGGATTTAATTTTGAAGCCTTGTTGGCTGAAATTATTTCTTTTATTTCAAATACCTCGATGGCAACTTATGAAATAGCTCCTGTTGCAACCTTGATCGAACGAAAACTTATTGAGGAGCTTAATAAAAAAATAGGCTATCATGACGGTGGGGGGATTATGCTCACTGGTGGTAGTAATGCTAATATGCTTGCGATTCATTGTGCTCGCAACACCCACCTTGCAGATGTTAAGTTTAGGGGAAACCAGGGAAAAGACTTGTGTATTTTTGTGTCTGAAGAGGCTCACTATTCTTTTAAAAAAGCTGTGATGTTAATGGGAATAGGCTTAGATAATCTCATATTAGTAAAAGCCAATAAAGATGGGAAAATGCAAGCTGAAGATTTGGAGAATAAGATTATTGCTGTTAAAGAAGCAGGTCGAACTCCAATAATGATCGCTTCGACATGTGGAACTACTGTTAAGGGAGCTTTTGACCCAATAGAAGAAAATCAAAAAATCGCTGAAAAATATGATCTATGGCATCATATTGATGGAGCCTGGGGAGGGGCCGCTTTGTTTTCAAAGAAAATCCGAGATTATTTGGGTGAGGCACACAAGGCAGACTCATTTACCTTTGATGCACATAAGTTGTTGGGAACAGGTTTAATTACTTCTTTTTTACTTACTAAAAGAGAAGGAGTGATAAAGGCAGCAAATAGTGGTGGAGGGAGTGAGTATTTATTTCATCATTATGAAAATGCAGATTTTGATACAGGAACAGCGTCACTTCAATGTGGGAGAAAAGTAGATAGTTTGAAGTTTTGGTTAAGTTGGAAAGCTTGGGGGCATCGGGGTATTTCAGAATTTGTTGATGAGCAGCTAGATAAAATGCATTATTTTGCAAATTATATTAAAGAACATCCGCGCTTAAAGCTGATTGCAGAGCCAGAATACTTAAATGTTTGTTTTCAAGTCATCCCGCCAAGTTCTTCTTTTGAAATTAATCAGTTTAATGTTGATTTAAGATTTAGAATGGTGAAGGATGGGCGATTTTTGGTAAATTATTCATCAGATGAAGATGGTACTATTTATTTTAGACACGTCTTTTGTAATAATGTGACCCAAAAAAGAGATTTAAAGTATTTCTTAGATGAGCTTGTAAAGCTTGCAGAATAAGAATAATGAATGACAAAATTTATAAAATAAATTAGAGATGTAGTATGAAAAATTTAGAAGATCTACGTAATATTGGGATTATGGCGCATATTGATGCGGGAAAAACAACAACCACTGAGCGTATACTTTATTATACAGGTGTGAATTATAAGATCGGGGAAGTCCATGATGGTACGGCAACGATGGATTGGATGGTTCAGGAGCAAGAACGAGGAATTACAATTACCTCTGCTGCAACTACTTGTATGTGGAAAAAGAAGAAAGTAAATATTATTGATACTCCTGGGCATGTGGATTTTACTATAGAAGTTGAGCGCTCATTGCGAGTCCTGGATGGGGCCGTTGGTGTTTTTTGTGCTGTTGGTGGGGTTGAGCCTCAGTCTGAAACTGTGTGGGGACAAGCAGATAAGTATCATGTTCCTCGTATCGCTTTTGTTAATAAGATGGACCGAGTAGGTGCAGATTTTTTTAATGTCGTAAGCGAAATTAAAAATAAGCTTGGTAAAAACGCAGCAGCTATTCAACTTCCCATAGGTGCTGAGGATGAATTTGAGGGACTAATTGATTTAGTCGCTATGAAAAAATATATTTGGAAGGATGAAGATTTAGGTGCCAAGTTTGAACTTTTGGATCTGAGTGATGCTGAGCGTGAAGAGGCTCTTATGTATCGAGAAGAGTTGATTGAAAGCATAGCAGACTACGATGATAATTTGGCAGAGCTTTATCTGGGTGGTGAGGAAGTAACAGCTGAGATTTTAAAACCTGTTTTAAGAAAAGTGGTTATTAAAGAAGGCTTTATTCCAGTCTTATGTGGAACAGCTTTTAAAAATAAAGGTGTTCAGCCGCTTTTAGATGCAGTTATTGATTATTTGCCTTCACCTATAGATATTGGGGCCATAAAAGGTCATGAAGTCAAAGATACAGATAAGCTCACAGAGAGGAGTCCAGACATTCAGGAGCCATTTTCAGGTTTAGCCTTTAAAATAGCTACTGATCCTTTTGTTGGACAGTTAACTTTTTTTAGAATTTATTCCGGAGAGCTAAAAGCCGGTACACAAGTTTATAATCCTTTAGAGGATAAGAAAGAAAGAATTGGCAAGATCTTACAGATGCATGCTAATAAAAGGGAAGAGTTATCAACAGCAAAGGCTGGTGATATTGTAGCTCTTACGGGTCTCAAGTACACGACAACAGGTCAGACCTTATGTGCGACAAATAAACCAATAATTTATGATCTTATGGAGTTTCCAGAGACAGTGATCTCGGTTGCGATTGAGCCCAAAACAACTGCAGATGAGGATAAGTTAGAGAAAACTCTGGGGCAGTTAAAGATGGAGGATCCTTCATTTAAATATATGCACAATAAAGAAACGGGACAGCTTTTGATTTATGGGATGGGAGAGTTGCATCTTGAAATTATTGTTGATCGACTGGCAAGAGAATTTAAAGTTGGAGTCAATGTGGGCTCGCCTCAGGTTGCCTATAGAGAAAGTATAAATGCCGAAGCTAAAGCTTCAAAAGAATATAGAAATGAAATTAATGGGAAGGCACAATATGGTGAAGTGACTTTAAAAGTTGTGCCATTAGAGGAACAGATAGTTAAATTTGAGTCAGAATTCAAGAGCCGAGAAATTCCTAAAGATTTTTTTAAAGCAGTAGAGCAAGGAGTTTTAGACTCTGTGCCAGGTGGAGCGATGGCGGGTTACCCATTTATTGGAGTGAAGGTTATTCTGGTAGATATGAAATATGATGAAGATGATTCCAATGAATTGGCTTACACAATTGCAGCATCAATGGCCTTTAAGGAAGCATGTCAGCGTGCGGGCTTAGCTTTAATGGAGCCCTTTATGGCCTTAGAAATTACAACGCCTCAGGAGAGTGCCGGTGATGTGATATCAGATTTAAATACTAGGCGTGGTAAAATTTTATCGATGTCAGCTAAAGGTGATAAAGAGATTATTCAAGCAGAGGCACCTTTGGCAGAAATGTTTGGCTACAGTACTGACTTGAGATCTAAAACTCAGGGAAGGGCAAGTTTTTCAATGTCATTTAAGCATTATGAGAAGCTAGATCATAACTTGGCTAAGCAAATTTTGGAAAAAAGAGGAATTTATATATAAGAAAGTAAAAAGTTGCAGATTATTCGAGATATTTTCATAAAATACCTTGACAAATTTTTGCCATTAAAATACTTAATACATCATTTTATAATTGTGGAGAAAAAATGGAAGCTAATAAATTAAGAATAAAGCTTAGAGCTTATGATTACAATGTGCTTGATTCATCAGTTCAAGAAATTGTTCAGACGGCTAAAAATACAGGTGCTAGAGTGGCTGGGCCAATCCCTTTGCCAACAGAAATTAACAAGTACACTGTTCTTAGATCGCCACACGTGAATAAGAAGTCTCGTGAACAATTTGAGATGAGAACACATAAAAGACTAGTTGATATAATTGATCCAACTAAGCAAACTGTTGATAGTTTGATGAAATTAGATCTTTCAGCTGGTGTTGACGTAGAGATTAAATACTAGTATAAGAAGCAAACAAAATTTGTTTCAGAATAATTATTAACCATGAATGCATTCCCATAATGGGGTGATGCTGTGGAGGAAAAATGTCAGAAAATACAGTTGCTCTGCCTGCCATTTACGCGCAGAAAGCAGGAATGACGCGAATCTTTGATGAATCTGGAAAACATATTCCAGTTACAGTAATTAAATTAATCCCAAATATTATTTCACAAGTAAAAACTAAAGATACAGATGGATATGATGCTTATCAAGTTGCTTACTATGAAAAAAGAGAGAAACTTGTAAATAAGCCACTTAAGGGTCATCTTAAAAAAGCTGGTGAAGATAAAGCATTTTGTCGTTTTGCAGAGGTTAAGTCTTCTGAAGTAAATGCTGAAAATCTAGGAAAAACAATTTCAACAGATACATTTGCAGCCAAAACAATGGTTGATGTAACAGGAACATCTAAAGGTAAAGGTTTTGCTGGTGTTATTAAAAGATATGGCTTCTCTGGTGGACCTGGTTCTCATGGTCATACTTTTCACAGAGGAACTGGTTCGGTAGGGCAATGTGATAAGCCTGGAAGAATTTTTGCTCAGAAAAAAATGCCAGGGCATATGGGTGTGGACAAAAAGACAGTTCAAAACCTAGAAGTTGTAGAATTGAATGTAGAGCAAGGATATATGTTAATAAGGGGTTCAGTCCCTGGCGCTAAGAATGGTTTTGTAAAAATCGCAAAAGCGCTTAAGAAATAAATTATAGAGGTAACAAAATGGCTGAAATTACAGTATTAAATTCAAAATTTGAGAAAGCCGGTAGTCTGAATACAGATGTTAACCTTGATGCGGAAATGATAAGTGGACCATCTGTTCATCAAATCGTTAAAGCAACATTAGCAGGTAGAAGACAAGGTACTGCTTGTACAAAAAACAGAGCGAAAGTTTCTGGTGGTGGAGCTAAGCCTTTTAAGCAAAAAGGAACTGGTAGGGCCAGACAAGGTTCTTCAAGATCACCTTTAATGGTAGGTGGTGGTACCATATTTGGACCAACTCCAAGAAGTTATGAGCAAAAAGTTAACAAAAAAATGATGCTGAAGGCAATTCAATCTATTATTGCAGATAAGTATCAAGCCGGAAAATTAACAGTAGTTGAGAGTTTAGACTCCAATGGAAAAACAAAAGAGATGTTTAAGTCTTTAAGTGAGAGAAATCTTCTTCCAGGCTTGGTTGTTGTAGAAGATAAAGACTCTAAAGCTTTATTGGCAACTAGAAATATCAGAAATGCAAAGGCCATGGCCGTAGAAGGTTTTAGCGTTTATGAAGCTGTTAAATTTGAAAATCTAGTTATTGAGAAAGCGGCTTTAGAAAAATTACTAAATAGGCTGGTGTAATCATGCATGTAGAACAAGTATTAATTAAACCATTATTGACAGAAAAGTCTTCTATTGAAACTGAAAATACAAACAGATATGTATTTAAAGTACAAAGAAAGGCAAATAAGTATCAGATCAAGGATGCTGTTGAAGCAATGTTTGACGTAAAAGTCGTAGATGTTAAAACAGCAGTACTTCCTGGGAAAGTAAAAAGGGCTGGACGTCTTACTAAAAAGTCTTCTTCTTGGAAGAAAGCTTATATTAAGATTCAAGACGGACAGAAACTAGAACTTTTCCAAGGAATATAAGTAAGAGGTTATCATGGGAATTAAAAAATTTAAGCCAACGACACCTTCACTAAGACATATGGTAGTTCAGAACTCTGATGCTTTAACAAAAAATGTTAAGCCGCAGAAATCTTTACTAGCTCCGAAGAGTAAAACAGCTGGTAGAAATGCCTTAGGGAGAATTACATCAAGAAGACGTGGTGGTGGAGCAAAGCAAAAATACAGAATAATTGATTTTAAGAGACAAAAAGCAGATATTCCTGCAACAGTAAAAAGCATTGAGTATGACCCAAATAGAACATGTAATATTGCACTAATTGCTTATGCTGACGGTGAAAAGACATATATCTTAGCTCCTAATGGACTTAAAGTAGGTGATACTGTTGTTTCTTCAGATAATGCAGATATCAAGGTTGGAAACTCAAAATTATTAAAAGATATTCCAGTTGGGACACTTGTACATAATGTTGAATTACACCCTAAAAGAGGTGGACAACTGGCAAGATCAGCAGGATCTTATGCTCAATTAATGGCTAAAGAAACGACTGAGGCATTACTGAGATTACCTTCTGGTGAGGTAAGAAGAGTAAAAATTAATTGTAGAGCAACTATCGGACAAGTTGGAAATCTTGAGCATGAGCAATTAAATATTGGTAAAGCCGGTAAGTCTCGTCTAAGAGGGAAAAGACCTTCTGTTCGAGGTGTTGTTATGAACCCAGTTGATCACCCACATGGTGGTGGTGAAGGAAGAACTTCTGGTGGTAGACACCCAGTTACTCCTTGGGGTAAACCAACTAAAGGTTATAAGACTAGAAAAAACAAGAGAACGAATAAGTTCATTGTTAAGAGAAGAAAGTAATTTAGGAGAATATAAATGGCTCGTTCAATTAAAAAAGGTCCTTATATTGATTTTTCTCTTCTTAAAAAAGTTGAGCAAGCTCAAAAAGAAGGAAAAGCTAATAAAGTAATCAAAACTTGGTCAAGAAGATCAACAATAATCCCAGATTTTATAGGATTAACTTTTGCCGTACATAACGGGAAAAAGTTTGTACCTGTATTTATTACTGACAATATGGTTGGGCATAAGCTGGGTGAATTTTCGCTAACAAGAACTTTTTATGGCCATGGTGCTGATAAGAAGTCTAAGAAATAATAGGTAGGATGTTATGATTGTTGTAAAAAATAATAACGTTAATAAATCTGCTAGAAAAGTAAGACAGGTTTGTGATCTTATTAGAAATAAAAAAGTTGAAGAGGCGATGAAGATCCTTCGGTTCAATGATAAAAAAGAGATTGCAATCATGCTTACAAAGCTGTTAAACAGTGGTTTGCAAATTGCATCTGATAGTGAGAAATATGATTTAGATAATCTTGTTATTGGTGAGATTATGGTAGATGAAGGCCCGACTTTAAAGAGAATTCAACCTCGAGCTCAAGGTCGTGCTTTTAGAATTAGAAAAAGAACTAGCTACGTAAAAGTTGCTCTTAAAGAAGCATAAGGNAGTAATAATGGGACAAAAAGTACATCCATACGGTTTTAGATTAGGTTATATTAAAGATTGGCATTCGAATTGGTATTCTAAGGATAATTTCGGATCAACTTTGCAAGAAGATATTAAAATCCGAAAGTATGTTGAGGATAATTTATCTAACGCCTCAATTGCAAAGACAGAAATCACAAGAACTTCTGATCAGGTAAAAGTTACAGTTTATTCAGCTAAGCCTGGTGTTGCAATTGGAAAGAAAGGCGCTGGAATTGATAAAATCAGAAACGATTTAAAGAAAATTACAAAGGGTGCTTTGTTCTTTAATATTGCTGAAGTTAAAAGACCAGATGCAGAAGCTAAACTTATCGCTGAGAATATTGCTTCTCAGTTAGAAAAAAGAGTCGCTTTTAGACGTGCTATGAAAAAAGTTATGACTTCCGCTTTTAGATCAGGTGTAAAAGGTATTAAGGTTAAGTGTTCTGGCCGTCTTGGTGGAGCTGAAATGGCAAGAGCTGAGGGATACTCAGAAAGAAAGGTTCCTTTACATACATTAAGAGCAGATATTGATTATGAAGTTGCTCAAGCTAAAACAGCTTATGGAATCATCGGCGTTAAAGTTTGGGTTTATAAAGGAGAAATCTACATCTAATTTATGATGTAGGTATTAGTGTAAATTTCTAACATTGAGGTAGAAAATGTTAAGTCCTAAAAAAGTTAAGTGGAGAAAGCAGCAAAAAGGTAGAATGAAAGGCGCTGCAAATAGAGGAAATACAATAGCTTATGGTGATATCGCAATCCAAGCTCAAGAGTGTGGATATATCACAAACAGACAAATTGAAGCTGCCCGTATTGCTATTTCAAGAAAAACAAAAAGAGGTGGGAAGATTTGGATCAAGATTTTTCCTGATAAATCTCTTACTAAGAAGCCTGCAGAGGTAAGAATGGGGAAAGGTAAGGGTTCTCCAGATAAATGGGTTGCTGTTATTAAGCCCGGTAGAGTTTTGTTTGAAATTAAAGGTGTTGAGCATACTTTGGCAAAAGAAGCTTTAAGGCTTGCTATGTATAAATTGCCTGTAAAAACTAAAATTATTACAAAAGATTAGTGGTATTATTGGGCCAAGTGTTATATAAGCGTCCGACAATATAAAATTATTGGGGTAAATCATGTTAAAAATGAGTGAAATAAGTAAGCTTGATGGTGAAGCAATAAACCAAAAAGTGAGTGAATTAAGAAGAGAACTTTTTAATTTAAGGCTACAGAAGAATACAACAAATGTTGAAAAGCCACACTTACTAAAGTCTCTTAAAAGAGATATTGCAAGGTTATTAACAGTTTTAAAAACTAAAGAGAGTAAATAATTATGAGTTCTCAATCAGAAGGATTTAAAAGAAAGTTAAAAGGTGTTGTTGTAAGTAATTCTACGGACAAAACTATTGTTGTTAGAGTTCAAAGAAGGTTTAAACACCCTATTTATAGTAAATTTGTAACAAAATCAAAAAAATATCATGCACATGATAGAGATAACAAAGCTCAGAACGGTGACACAGTAACAATTATTGAGTCAAGACCTTATTCTAAGCTTAAGAAATGGGAATTAGTCTCAGTTAACTAAGGGTCGGAGTGAATTATGATTCAAATGCAGTCTAAGTTAGAAGTTGCAGATAACTCAGGAGCTAAACTAGTAAAGTGTATAAAAGTTCTAGGTGGTTCAAAGAGAATGTCTGCTAATTTAGGTGATATTATTGTCGTAGCTGTTCAACAAGCATTACCAGGTGGAAAAGTGAAAAAAGGTGATGTGAAGAAGGCAGTTATAGTTAGAACGAAGTATCCAGTAAGAAGAGAAGATGGTTCTTATATTAGATTTGATAAGAACAGTGTTGTTATTTTAGGAAACCAAGGGCAAGATCCTGTTGGAACACGTATTTTTGGCCCTGTGGCTAGAGAGTTAAGAAATAAGAGCTTTACAAAAATCTGTTCTCTTGCGCCAGAAGTACTTTAATTTGTAGGTAGGGACTTATGCAAAAACTAAAAATAAATGATGAAGTGATTGTTCTTGCAGGAAAAGATAAGAACAAGAAAGGTAAGTTAACTAACATTAACTTGAAGAAAAAAACAGTTATTGTTGATGGCCTTAATAGGGTGAAAAAAGCAGTTAAGCCAACTCAAGAAGACCCAAATGGTGGTTTTGCTGATGTTGAAAAACCAATGCACGTAAGTAACGTTGCAGTTGTTTCACCTAAAACAGGAAAGGCAACAAGAGTAAGAATTGAAGATAAAGACGGGAAAAAAGTTAGAGTCGCAGTTAGCTGTGGTTCTACATTATCATAGTTAAGAGGTTATCCATGACAATGAGATTAAAAACTCTGTATACATCAGAGATAAAAAAGAAAATGATGGATAAATACAATTATAAAAATGTTCATCAAATTCCAAAATTGGAAAAGATTGTTATAAATTGTGTTACAAGAGATGCTGTAACTAATGGAAAGGTAGTTGATAGTATAATGAGTGACTTAGCTGCAATATCAGGTCAAAAGCCAGTTGTTGCCAGAGCTAAGAATTCTATTGCTTCTTTTAAGTTAAGAGAGGGACAAGCACTTGGTGCGGCTGTTACACTTAGAGGGAAGAGAATGTATGAGTTCCTTGATAGGCTTATTTCGTTTTCATTGCCACGAGTAAAAGACTTTAGAGGTTTGAGTCCTAAAGCTTTTGATGGACGTGGTAATTATTCTCTTGGTGTAAAAGAGCAAATTATGTTCCCAGAAGTAAATTATGACAAGATAGATAAGGTAAGAGGGATGGGAATCTCTTTTGTAACAACGGCTAATACGAATGAAGAGGGTCGTGACTTATTAAAAATGTTTGGAATGCCTTTTAGAGAAAAATAAGGAAAGTAATTATGGCAAAAACAAGTGCTATTGCAAAAAACAACAGAAGAAGAAAAATGGCTGAAAAGTCTGAGTCAAAGCGTGCTGAGCTGAGAAAAATTATTAGTGATGAGTCTGCTTCAGATGAAGAAAGAGATATCGCTATGATGAAGCTTCAAAAAATGCCTAGAGATACCAGCAGAATTAGAGTTCGAAATAGATGTGAAGTTACTGGTAGACCAAGAGGTGTTTATAGAGACTTTAAGCTTAGTAGAATAACTTTTAGAGAGCTTGCGCACAAGGGAATGATCCCTGGTGTGACAAAGGCTAGTTGGTAGGAGAATAGAATTATGATGACTGATCCTGTAGCTGATATGCTTACTAGATTAAGAAATGGAGCTAGTGCTGGGCACTCTAAGGTTGATATGCCTGCTAGTAAGATCAAAGCAAATATCTGTAAAGTGTTAAAAGAAGAAGGTTTTATTAAAAACTTCAAAGTATTAGTTAAAGATAATAACTTAGTACTAAGAGTTGCTCTAAAAGAAGGTGCAATTGTTGGTATTCAAAGAGTTTCGAAGCCAGGACTTCGTGTCTACAAGGGGTATAGAAGTATGCCGCGTGTTTTAAGTGGACTTGGTGTTTCGGTTGTTTCGACTTCATCTGGAATTGTCTCATCAAGAAAGGCAAAAGCAATGAAGTTGGGTGGTGAAGTTCTTTGTAACGTTTGGTAGGAGTTAACCATGTCAAGAATTGGTAAAAGACCTGTAGTTGTTCCAGAAAAAGTTAATGTAACAATTGCAGATAGAAAAATAAGTGTAAAAGGTCCAAATGGTCAATTAGAACTTACCCATAATCCAGGTGTAAGTGTTGAGCAGAAGGGTTCCGAAATAGTGGTTAATCCAGTTGATGACTCTGCTAAAAACAGAGCATTGTGGGGATTAACAAGAACTTTAGTTAATAATATGGTTGTTGGTGTAACTGAGGGATGGAAAAAGAATTTAGAATTTACTGGTGTTGGGTATAAAGCCGCTGCATCGGGATCTAAGTTAACTTTAAATCTTGGTTATTCACACCCAATTGATTATGAATTACCAGAGGGTGTTTCAGCAAAGGTTGTGAAGAACTCGATTGAGCTTTCTGGCCCAAACAAAGAACTAGTTGGTTTTGCTGCTGCAAAGATAAGATCATTCAGACCACCTGAGCCTTACAAAGGTAAAGGTGTGAGATACGCTGATGAGCATATTGTTAGAAAAGCTGGTAAAACTGGTGGTAAAAAATAATAGGTGAATAATATGAGAAAATCATTAAGAACAATAAAAAACCCGTCAAAAGCTAAAGAGGCTAGAAGAAAGCTTTCTATTAGAAAAAAAGTTATCGGTACAGCAGAGAGACCAAGAGTTTGTGCAACAAAATCAAACTCGAATCTTTTTGTTCAGGTTGTAGATGATTTTAGCGGGAAAACAATTTTTTCTGTGCAGACTTTTGGTAAAAATGCTGTTGCTAAGACTGCTAATACAGAGGGAGCAAAAGCTGTAGGCCTTGAAGTGGCTAAGCTTTTGGAGAATAAAAATATTAAAAGCGCTGTTTTTGATAGAAATGGTAAAAAGTATACTGGTGTAATTGCAACTTTAGCCGACTCTATCAGAGAGGGTGGAATTCAAATCTAATAGGGGAAATTGATAATGACAACAGAGAATAAACAAGCAGCAAGCCCAGCTGAAAAAAAAGATAAAAAGCCAGCGAGAGCACCTAGGGGTAATAAGAGGCAAGAGACTTCAGCGCCGGATGTTGAAGAAAGAGTTGTTGCTGTAAACCGTGTTGCAAAAGTTGTTAAGGGTGGGCGAAGATTTTCTTTTTCTGCACTTGTAATTGTTGGTGATCAAAAAGGTAAAGTTGGATATGGTCTAGGGAAGGCGAAAGAGGTTCCGGACGCTATTCGAAAAGCTTCTCAAGAGGCTGCTAAGAAAATGATTACTGTTCCTGTTGAAGATGGTACGATCCCTCATGAGGTTCTTGGTGAGTTTGATGCTGGTAAAATACTATTTAAGCCAGCAGCTGTTGGTACAGGGGTAAAAGCTGCAGGTGCTTGTCGTACGATATTAGAACTTGCTGGTATTAAAAATGTTTTAACAAAATCACTTCGTGGAAGTAACCCTCATAATGTTGTTAAGGCGACTTTTGAGGCGTTTAGACAGATGAGATCTGTTGATGAAGTTGCTCAATCTAGAGGTGTTGATTCAAAATCGCTTAGAATTAGTAAAGCGAAGTAGAGGTAAGAAGAATGGGAACTATAACTGTAAGATTGAAAAAAAGTCCTGTTTCGTGTACAGAAAAAATGAAAGCGAATGTTAGAGGATTAGGTTTAAGAAAAATAGGCTCAACTAAAAAACTTGAAAACACACCTTGTGTTAGAGGGATGATAAAAAAAGTTATTCATTTAGTTGAAATTGTAGAAGAAAAGTAATTTTAGCTTAATTTAGAGGTAGATATGCTTACGTTAAATAATTTAAAAAGTCCAAAAGGTGCCAATAGAAATACAAAAAGAATTGGACGAGGACAAGGATCTGGTTGGGGAACTCAAGCAGGTAAAGGACACAAAGGACAGAAGGCACGTTCAGGTGGTGGCGTTATGCTAGGATTTGAAGGTGGACAGATGCCTATCTATAGAAGACTTCCAAAGAGAGGCTTTTCAAATGCTCCTTTTAAAACAGAATATGCAATAGTGACTTTGGATCAAATTGCTTCGAAATTTTCTGAAGGTGAAGTTTCTAGAGAGTCACTTGTTAAGGCCGGTTTGCTTAACGGGAAAAATAAAAGACTTCCAATTAAGATTTTAACAAAGGGTGAGTTTAATACAGCTTTAACTTTTGTTAATATCAGTAAGTTTTCAAAGTCAGCGCAAGAATTAGTGGAAAAAGCTGGTGGAAAAATCGAAACTAGGGAAGAAAAATAATGTCGAATGCACAAGGAAAAATTGAGGAACTACAGAAAAGAGTTCTTTTCACTTTGTTAATGCTTGGGGTTTTTAGAGTGGCGACACAGGTGCCAACACCAGGTATTGATAGTGCAGCATTGACTTCTTTTTTTACAAATATGCAAGGTTCCATGTTTGGAATCTTTAATAATTTTACTGGTGGCGCACTTGAGCGTTTTTCTGTTTTAGCTCTAGGTATTATGCCTTATATTACATCATCAATTATATTTAGTCTTTTAACTGTGTCATTTCCGGCTTTGGGTGAAATTCAAAAAGAACAAGACGGTCATAAAAAGATACAGCAATGGACAAGATATGCAACTGTCTTACTTTGTGTAATCCAAGGGTTTGGACTTGCAGTTGGTCTCGAAACGATGAAAAGCCAAGGTGGTATGCCAATCGTTTTAGAACCAGGTTTGGGTTTTAGAGCTATGACTGTTATTACATTAACTGCAGGGACTATGTTCGTTATGTGGCTTGGTGAGCAGATAACTGAAAGAGGTATCGGCAATGGTATTTCTTTGATTATCTTTGCTGGTATTGCTGCTGGTATTCCCGGTGGTATTAAAGATACAATCAACCTTTTTAACAATGGAGAACTTACAGGCTTAAATTTACTGCTTGTTGGTGTTGTTATGGTTGCGGCTTTTTGGATTATTATCTTTACAGAAAAAGCTTTTAGAAAAATACCTGTTCAATATGCTAAAAGAGTTGTGAATAATAGAGTTTTTGGTGGTCAATCATCACATCTACCAGTTAAGGTTAATATCTCTGGTGTAATGCCTCCAATTTTTGCTTCAGCGTTATTGGGTTTCCCAACGACGATTTCAACTTTTGTTCCTGAGGGAAGTCCATTAAAAATGTATATGGATACAATCCAGGCTTCTTTGTATCCAGGAAAAACTTTATATAATGTTGTCTTTGTAGCGTTTATTGTTTTCTTTTGTTATTTTTATGCTCAAATACAATTCAAAACAGAAGATATTTCTGAGTCACTAAAAAAGAATGGTGGTTTTATCCCCGGTATTCGACCTGGTGCTAAAACAGCTGAGTTTTTAGATATGGTTGTTTCACGACTAACTTTGGTTGGAAGTGTTTATATGTCTTTGATTTGTATTATGCCTGCCATACTTTTTAATGTTGCTAAGGTTCCATTTTACTTTGGAGGAACTTCATTGTTGATTCTAGTTGGGGTTGCGATCGACACAATGGCTCAGGCAGAAAGTTTTATGATTTCTCAAAAGTACGATACCACTTATAAGGCCCGTGGTAAGTATAGTGGTGCAGGTAGAAGGTTCTGATGAAAAACTTGATACTTCTAGGTGCTCCAGGCTCAGGTAAGGGAACACAATCTCAATTGTTGGTTGAGAGGTTGAGCTATAAGCATATTTCAACTGGTAATTTGCTTAGAAGTGAAATTGAAAAAAAGTCGGACTTAGGTTTGCGAGTTAAAGAAGTTATGGATGCAGGGAAGCTTGTATCTGATGAGTTAGTAGAGGAGCTTCTTAAAGCAAATTTAAAGCTTGAAGACGATAGTTATATATTTGATGGGTACCCAAGGAATTTAGACCAGGCAAAGACTTTGACTGGAATATTGGGACATCATGATTACACAGCGCTGTTTTTTAAGTTAGATACTGAGAAACTTGTAGAGCGCTTGAAAAATAGAAGAGTTACTAAAGATGGAAAGTATATATACAACCTGATCACCAATCCTCCGAAAACGAGTGGTGTGTGCGATGTGACTGGTGAGCCTCTTATTCAGCGAGATGATGATAAGGAGGAGGTTGTGAGAAAGCGTATGGAAGTTTTTGAGGAAACAATTAACCCCGTTCTTTCTTATTATAAAGACTTAGGTAAGTTTGTGGAAATACAAGCAGATAATGGTCTAGATAAGATTTATGACGAAATTGTTTCTAAAATTAATTAATATTGGTAGAAATCAATATTGCCATTGTCTTTTAATTTGTATATACAGACTTGTTCATAAATAGGTGAGTTTGATGGCTGGTGATAGTACTGACATTCTAGAGGTTGAAGGTGAAGTGTTGGAGTTACTACCTAACACTAAGTTTAGAGTTAAGTTACCTAATGGACATGTAGTTTTAGCGCATATTAGCGGGAAAATGAGAATGAATTTTATTAAGATTCTGCCTGGAGATAAAGTTCTTATTGAAATTAGTAAATATGACTTATCAAAAGGAAGAATTGTGTATAGGAGTAAAGGTTAACTATTATGAAAGTTAGATCAAGTGTAAAAAGAATTTGTAAAGACTGCAAAGTTATAAAAAGAAAAGGCGTTTTAAGAGTAATTTGTAAGGGAAACCCTAGACACAAACAAAGACAAGGGTAGTAGGAGATAATCAATGGCTAGAATTTTAGGTGTTGACTTACCAAGAAATAAGGCAATGAGAATTGCGATTCAATCATTATATGGTGTAGGTCCAAAAATAGGTGAAAATGTTTTAAAAGAAGCAAATATTGATCTTTTAAAGAACTCAAGTGAACTAACAGAGGAAGAAGCTAATGATATTAGAAAAGCTTTGGATGAATACACTGTTGAGGGTGATTTAAGAAGAGAAGTTGGCTTAAATATTAAAAGATTAAAAGATTTAGGTTGTTATAGAGGAATAAGACATAGAAGAAGTCTTCCTTGTAGAGGCCAGAGAACGCATACAAATGCTCGAACTAGAAAAGGTAAGGCAGTTGCGATCGCAGGTAAGAAATCAATCAAATCGATGAAGTAATGGTAGGATAAATTATGGCTAAGCAACAAACAAAGAAAAAAGTTAAAAAGAATATTACGCATGCTGTCTGTCATATTCAGGCATCTTTTAATAATACAATTGTTACTTTTGCTGACCCGCAAGGGGGAGCAATATCTTGGGCTTCTGCTGGTGGATTAGGCTTTAGAGGTTCTAAGAAATCGACACCATTTGCAGCGCAGATGGCTTCTCAAGAAGCAGCGAAGAAGGCACAGGAGCACGGTGTATCTTCTGTTGATGTTAAGGTCAAGGGACCTGGTGCAGGTAGAGAAAATGCAATTAGAGCATTGCTATCAGTAGGAATGAAAATTACTTCAGTTGCTGATAAGTCACCAATGCCACACAATGGTTGTAGAGCACCTAAAAGAAGAAGAGTATAATTTAATTAAGGAGAAATAGATTATGTCTATTAATAACACATTCGCTGCAAAAAATTGGATTGATATGATTCGTCCTACCGCTTTAGAAGTTGATAAAGATGCGCTTAAAGCAAACTATGGTAAGTTTGTGGCGAGACCACTAGAGAGAGGTTATGGTTTAACTCTTGGTAACTCTTTAAGAAGAGTTCTTTTGTCTTCTTTGCAGGGCGCGGGTATTGTTGCTGTAAAGATTGATGGTGTTGAGCATGAGTTTGGAACAATAAATAACGTTAAAGAAGAAGTTTCAGAAATCATCCTTAATCTGAAAGAAGTTCAATTTAAAATAATTGACAAAGAAGAAGTAAACCTTGTTCTTGAGAAAAATTCTGAAGGAACAGTTTATGCATCTGATATCGTGGAAAACTCAAATGTAGAGGTCCTAAACCCAGAGCACACAATTTGCAATATCTCTTCTGGTGGTTCTATTAGAATGGAATTAAAAATTGCACGAGGTAAGGGTTACGTTTCAGCTTTAGATAATAAAGAAAGCTTTGATTTACCAGTTGGCTGGATGTATCTAGATACACTTTTTTCTCCTGTTCACAGAGTTAATTACACTGTTACGAATGCTAGGGTTGGAAAGAGAACTGATTACGATAAGTTAACTCTTGAGGTTTGGACTAACGCTGGTGTTGATCCTTTGGATGCTGTAGCTTATTCAGCGAAGATTTTACGTGACCAACTTACAGTATTTCTTAACTTTGAAGACGAAGATGCTCCTGTTGAGACAGTTAAGGCTTCTGTTGCTGCAACTAGCTCACCAACTAACGATGCGCTATTAAAGCCAGTATCTGAATTGGAGTTGTCAGTTAGATCAGCAAATTGTTTACAGAACGCAAATATTAAATATATTTATGAACTTGTTTCTAAAACTGAAGGTGAAATGCTAAGAACTAAGAACTTTGGTAGAAAGTCTTTAAATGAAATTAAAGAAATTCTTACACAAATGGGACTTGGTCTTGGAATGAAGGTTGACAGCATTATGAAACAAGTGCAGGATAACGAATAATTTTAAGGTAGGATATAGCAATGAGACACGCTAAACATAAGTATAAACTAGGTGTTGAGCCTTCACACAGAAAGGCTATGATTAGAAACCTTGCTGTAGAGGTGATTGATCACGGTAAAATTAAAACAACTCAAACTCGCGCAAAAGCAGTTAGAGGTGTTGTTGAGAAGCTTGTTACGCTAGCGAAGAACGATACTGTTCACAATAGAAGGCTTGCTCTTCAAAAACTAAATAACAAAGGTGCTGTAAATAAGCTTTTTACAGAGATCGGTCCTAAGTTTAAAGAAAGAAATGGTGGATACACAAGAATCGTCAAGCTTGCAGACAAGAGATTGGGTGATTCAAGTAGTATGGGCTATATTTCTTTTGTAGAATAACAATTTAAATTTTATTGAACCTATATAAGGAACCTTCTAGCAAAAACTAGAAGGTTTTTTTGTTTATGAACAACAAATTATTTATTTTTTCTATATTGGTTATTTTTGTTTTTGGTTATGCTGTTTACGAGGGCATAAAGCTGGATAAAAAATTTTCAGTTGGCGCTAACAAACATACAGGATCTGTAATTAAGGAAATTCCCAAAAATGTTAGTTTTAAAAACTTGCAAGGAGAAGATGTTCTTTTAAATAAGGTGCTTGATGGTAAGAAAAGTGTATTTGTTCATTTTTGGGCCACTTGGTGTGCCCCTTGTGAAGTAGAGTTTCCAGAACTTGTTGATTTCATTAATGAAATGAAGAATAAGGATATTGTTTTTGCATTAGTTGCTGTAAATGATGACTTGCCAAAAATTAAGAAGTTTTTAAAAAGATTTAAGGCTCAGGATTTGGAGAATACTCTCATACTTCGAGACGATAATAATGAATTTAATAAATTTGGTACGTATAAGTTACCGGAATCATTTGTTTTTAATTCTTCGGGATCATTGGTAAAACTCTTTTCAGGTCAACAGCCATGGACTCAAAAATACATTATAGATATTTTCAACTCTCTGTAATCTGAATATTTGTCAATTTTATTTTCATAATTAATTAATTTGAGTGTCAAGTTTCTAATCATTTTGTCGATAAGTTAATCAGAATTTTTAACACCTGGGAGTGTAAGATGATTGACTGGAAGACAATAAAAGATTTACATGCAAATAAAAAGCTAGAAGAAATTATTGGAAAGTGGTTTGGTGTAGATATCTTTTACACTGATAAGCACGGCAATATCCATTCAAATATTTTTGAAAAAGATCATGATTTTCTTAGCCATTTTTTCAAGGTTCAATCTCATTTACCTTATGGTAAAGAATTCCTAAAGCAAGACATTGAAAAAGGCTTGGATACCCTGTCTGAAGTTAAAGATCAGTCATTTTATTTTAATTCTTTTTTTCCGCATGTTCGTATGATAGCGGCAAAAATTGAGGCAGAAGGAGAGTTTCTTGGGGCAGTATTTGCTTATCCCTATGTTACAGATCAAATCACAACAGCAAACTTAAAAGAGATACGCGAAAAACTCATTGAGTGTGGGGCCACAGAAGACGATGCAAAAGCTTCATGTGAAAACTTAAAGAAGCTTCAAACTCATGAGTATGAATATCTTAAAGAGCTTATTGGCTTAGTTGCGCATGAAGTTTCTACTGTCTATGAAGAAGTTAATAAACGTGAAGCGAGAATTATGGATTTGAATGCGGAGCTTGGAAATAAGTACCGCTATCATAATATTATTGGAAAATCGAAGAAAATGCAGGAGATATACCATTTATTAACTAAGGTTTCTAACTCTGAAGCTACAATTCTTATTCAGGGGGAGAACGGGACTGGGAAGGAAATGGTTGCAAAGGCCATCCATTATAATTCGCCTCGAAAAGATTCTGTTTTCTTAGCTGTAAACTGTTCTGCTTTTAATGATAATCTTTTAGATTCAGAACTGTTTGGGCATTTAAAGGGAGCATTTACAGGTGCGGTTAAAGATAAAAAAGGTTTCTTCGAAGTTGCAAATGGGGGAACATTATTTTTAGATGAAATCGGAGATATGTCTTTAAGCATGCAAGTCAAATTGCTTAGGGTTCTTCAAGAAGGAACATTCCTTCCTGTAGGTGCGACACAGCCTAAAAAGGTTAATGTAAGAGTTGTGGCAGCAACAAATAGACCTTTGAAAGAAATGATTGCTAAAGGTGAATTTAGAGAAGACTTGTATTATCGAATAAACGTAATAAATGTCACTTTACCTCCATTAAGAGAAAGAGTTGAAGACATTCCTTTACTAATGGATACATTTTTAGAAAAAAAATGTGCAGAAGTTGGCTTGCCTTTAAAGCAATGGGGGAAAAAGACACTTGAGAAAATGATGGATCATAAATGGCCGGGGAATGTTAGAGAGCTTCAAAACGAAGTTGAGAGACTTGTTGTTTTAGCAGGTGATGATAAAACAATAACTCCTGATTTATTAAGTACGAGAATTACGGATAGCCTAGATGACGGCTCATCAGGTCCTGTGGGGAATTTGAGAGGAATTAATACCTCAGGTAAGCTCAAAAAAGCACTTGAAGAGGTAGAAGCTTTTATGATTAAAGAAGGCTTAAAAAGGTGTAATTATAATAAGTCTCGTCTGTCTAAAGAGTTAGGGATAAGTAGAGCAAGTTTAATTATGAAGGTTGATAAATATGACCTTGATAAAAGAAAAAAAGCGGCAGGAGAGTAAGATGAAAATATTTTTAATCTTTTTATTTTTTTCCTCCGGTGTTTATGGGAAAACATTAACCTTGCGAAGAATTGATGCTTTGGAAAAAAAAGTTGAACAACTTCAGCAAAGAGTGGCGAAATTAGAACAAAAAAGAGCAAGTTCTACCGATGAAAACAGTGGATTGAATGTTAAAGATTTAAAGGGCCAACAACAAACAAGTTATCGTGAAACTTCATCTGTTTCTGATATTTCACCGGCGCAGAAAGAGCAAATTATGAAGACTATTCAAAACTTGAAAAACTCACAAAAGAAAAGCCAAGAAACCTTAGAAAAAATAATGAATGAAGATTATTAAGTTTTTAGCTTTAGGGTTTTATTTCGTTCTTTTTAATGCTTTCTCTGAAACATATGAAGTTGGTGATGGAGCTCAATATAATCTTCAATTTAAAAATCAAAATGTTAAGCTCAGTATTTATATTGCAGATAAAGACAGTGATTCTCTGTCAGTAGAATATCACTTTGGAAAGTCTGGTATTTTTGCATTAGACATGTGGCAACAATACAAATTGAATGTAAGTCCTAAGGGCGTTACTGTTGAAAAAGGTTTTATAAAAGTTTCCCCAGTAAATCCTCCCGAGATTATGGAGAAAGAGCACTTTTTTAATGCTCAAGGCCTCCAGCTTCCTAGTTTTCTTTTTTCTAAGGAAAAAAATATTCAAAAATACTTTATTAATAAAGAAATAATTGAATTGGCCGGAGCAAGTTTAAGGACATCGCATTACCAAAAAGAACAGGATGGGCACGTAGTAGATTTTTGGATTTCTGAAGAAGTGAAACCGGTAGGCTTGGTTAAATTAATTTCAAAAAGTAAAAAACAAAAATTTAACAATTATCAAATTGAAATAACGAATCTTCTTAAAAATGTGGCAGCAGCTATTGATCCCTCACAGGCCATGAAAATGAGTTCTGACACTAAGATGAAATTGGATGCTTCTCAAAAAATGTCTGGAGCAAAATAAGCGATAAAATTGAAAAGTCATTACCTAAGTTGTATAAAGAATGGAATTTATACTGGAGGATATATGACACTTTCCAACGAGGAAAAGCGGAATCATCTAACCCAATTAATTGAGGAGTCTCAAAAGGGTGGAGGTGAAGCAAGAATTAAAAAGCAACATGATCAAGGTAAATATATTGCACGAGAAAGGATTAACAGATTACTTGATCCTGAATCGTTTATTGAATTTGATAAGTTTGTTACTCACAGATGCTCATCATTTGGTATGGAAAAGACTAAATATTTGGGCGATGGTGTTGTCACAGGGATTGGAAAGATAAATGGGAAGCAAGTTGCCGTTTTTTCACAAGATTTCACTTGTTGGGGAGGGGCCTTAGGAAAAGCCTATGCTCATAAAATATGTAAAGTAATGGATTTTGCTATTGATAATAAAATACCAGTCATTGGGATCAATGACTCTGGTGGGGCCAGAATTCAAGAAGGCGTTGAATCACTGGCGGGATATGCAGATATCTTTCATCGTAATGTAAAAGCATCTGGGGTTATACCTCAAATATCTTTAATTATGGGCCCTTGTGCTGGTGGTGCTGTTTATTCTCCTGCAATGACTGATTTTATTTTTATGGTAGATAAAACTTCTTACATGTTTGTTACTGGGCCGGATGTTGTCAAAACTGTAACTCATGAAGAGGTAACAAAGGATCAATTAGGAGGGGCGCAAACTCATAATGAGAAATCTGGTGTGGCTCACTTTTTATGTCAAGACGAAGATGACTGTTTAGAAAGGGTGCGCGAATTAATGAGTTTTTTACCAAAAGGAAATTATACTTCAGGTGAAAAAACACCAAGCTTTGACTCTGTTAAAAGAAAAAATGGAAAGTTAAAAGATTTTGTTCCAGTGAATTCTAAAAAGCCCTATGATATGAAAGAAATCATCATGGATATTGTTGAGTGNNNANCACTTTCTTGAAGTTCAAAAAGACTTTGCCAAGAATATTATCTGTGGCTTTGCTCAGGTAGGAGGAATAAAAGTTGGAATTGTTGCTAATCAACCACAAGTTTTAGCAGGTTGTTTAGATATTGATGCTTCTTCAAAAGCAGCTAGGTTTATTCGTTTTTGTGATGCTTTTGAAATATCTTTATTAACTTTGGTAGATGTTCCTGGCTTTTTACCTGGCACAGTTCAAGAGTACGGTGGAATTATTAGACATGGTGCGAAGCTCTTGTATGCTTTTTCAGAGGCCAGTGTTCCTATGATTACTCTAATTACACGTAAAGCTTATGGTGGAGCTTATGATGTCATGGCATCTAAGCATATAGGGGCAGATATTAATTTAGCTTATCCTACAAGTGAAATTGCTGTTATGGGAGCTGATGGGGCTGTAAATATCATTTTTAGAAATCAACTTAAGGGCCTTGAGGGAGAAGAGTTTGATCAGAAAAAAGCAGAGTTAGTAGAAAACTATGAGAAAGAGTTTGCTAATCCTTATAAAGCAGCTGCATTAGGCTATGTTGATGAAGTTATTTTCCCTGAAGAAACTCGAGAAAGAATATATCATTATTTGGATTTCTTAAAAAATAAAAAGATAGTGAGACCTGAGCGTAAACATGGAAATATTCCTCTATAAGATCATAGGAGTGAGAGATGAAAAGAATTTTGATTTGTAATAGGGGAGAAATTGCAATTCGTGTGGCAAAAGCAGTAAGAGAGCTTGGACATATAGCAGTCGGTTTTTGGACAGACAATGAGCTTGAACCTCCTCACCTTGAGTACTGTGATGAATGGGTTCATTTACCTGGCTTAAATAATTCTGAAACATACTTAAATATGGATAGTATTTTAAATTTAATACAAAAAAATAAGATTGATGCTGTTCATCCTGGTTATGGTTTTCTTTCTGAAAATACTGTTTTTGCAAAAAAGCTTGAGGATATGGGAGTGATTTTTATTGGTCCAAATTCTTATGCTATTGAAAAAATGGGGGATAAGGCCATATCTAAGCAAATGGCCAAAGATGCTGGTGTTCCAGTTATTCCTGGCTCAACAGGAGAGATCGACTCAGCTGAGGAAGCTAAAAAGATTGCAAAGGAAATTGGTTATCCCGTTCTTTTAAAAGCCGTTGCCGGTGGCGGTGGAAAAGGGATGAGAACATGTCATGGGGAAGAAGAGCTGGAAAAGAACTTTGAAGCAGTGAGAAGGGAAGCTCTTTCCAGTTTTGGTAATCCAGGTGTGTTAGTCGAGAAATTTATAGTTAATCCACATCATATAGAAGTTCAAATTTTAGCTGATAATAAAGGTAATATTTTTCATTGCTATGAAAGAGAGTGTTCTGTCCAAAGAAGACATCAGAAAATTATTGAAGAAGCACCCTCTCCTTTTATTGGGGCAGATAATGAATTGAGGCAAGAAATATGCTCAACGGCTGTCCGATTGGCCCAAGAAGTTCAATACAACTCAGCCGGGACTGTTGAATTTATAATGGGTGAAGATAAGTCATTTTATTTTTTAGAAATGAATACGAGAATTCAGGTGGAGCACCCTATAACTGAACAAATAACTGGCATTGATCTTGTGGCCAATATGATTAAAGCTGCTTTAGGTGAGGATATGGACTTTAATTCTCAAGATGAAGTCTATATTCAAGGTCATGCTATTGAATGTCGTATTTGTGCTGAAGATCCAGTGACTATGCTTCCTGCTCCGGGAAAGGTTTCAGCTTTTGATTTTGTTTTTCCACAGGGCGTTCGCTTTGATCACTGTATTTATAATGGGTTTGAAGTAAAGCCAGATTTTGATCCTATGATAGGTAAATTAATTGCTACGGGCTCAAAGAGAGAAGTTGCGCTGCGCAAGGTGAGAAATGCGATTAAAAATTTGTATATAGATGGAATTAAAACCAACATCCATCTACATGAAATAATTATAGAAGAAGAGAATTTTGTGGCCGGAAGCTATACAACGAATTATATTTCGGAGGTTTCCCCGCAGACTAGAGTAGAAGACTTGATTTTAGATGATTCTTTATATAAAAAAGCTATTGCAATTGAATTGCACGAGATGAGAGAAAATATATGAAATACTACATTATTAATTCAGAAGGAAAAGAGGTCTCATTTGATCTCTCTTTTGCTTCAAAAGATTCTAAAACAAGAAGACTAGAAGTTTCTGAAAGTTCAGGACAAAAGAAAGAGTATTTTGTTAGAAGTTTAGCTGGCAAATTTTTTATTTCCGAAAATAATCAATCATGGCAGAAGCTTCCAAAAATTACTTCTAAGTCAGGCTTAGTAAATATTAATGAGTCTTTAAATGTTTATCGTGGTTTTAAACCCTCAGGCTTATCAAATGCTAATGCGGGAGACCTTGTTACAGACATGCCAGGTAGAATTGCTAAGGTTATGACTACAGAGGGAGCTGTTGTTCAAGCAGGTGACACTTTAGTTATTTTAGAAGCGATGAAAATGGAAAATGAAATTAAAGCTGGTATTGATGGAATTGTTAAAGCTGTTCATGTGACTGAAGGACAAGTTCTGGAATCAGGACATCTTATGATCGAGATTGAAGAGTAGTAATTTAGGATACTTAGCAAGGTTTTTTTAGTAAATTTTTCCTGTTTAAATGAAAATCTGTAGTTATGATATAATAAAAAGTGATGAAGAGTTCTATCCTAACTACAGATGAATCTTTGACTCAGTTTTTTTATAAGAGCCTTAATAAGGTCAATAAGAAATCCTTATGTCCTTTGCCTGAAGAATTTATCTTATACTCGAGTGAAGTTTTAAATAAATATGCGTTTTCAGAGAATTTCTTTGAAAATGTTGATGGAAAAGTTAATGAAAAAACTTTAGGTGTTCACCTACTTGAAGCTAATCAAAAAACTGCTTCGGAAAGAAAGTTAATATACCAAGACGTAGGAGATACTATATTAGTACAGCTTGGTTTTTTTCCAAATAGGATCAAGCGTAAACAAATAACTGAAAGTTATTACCTCAACTTGGGTAAGGTTGCTTATTCCAACATGGAAAAGCTTAATTGTACCTTTTATGATATTCCAAATTTTTATGATCTTTTTTCAAGCTCACTTGAGGGGGTTGTAAAGGTATTGAGTGCGATGGCAAACTCTAGCCATTTTGAATCATTTGAGGAATATCTTTTACATGGCAGCGATAATAATCATATTTTTCATCACAAAATAGACTCAAAGAAAATTAGTTAAAGAGTCATAGCTTTTGTCTGTGAGTTTGAGCTTCTTTGTTAGCTATAACCTTCCAGCCTCTACTATATTCCAATCATCAACAAGAAATTTTTTTAAAAACTGATTAAAGTCTTGATAATTCATTTCATCAATTTTTTGAAAACTTTTGTGTTGATAGTCGAAACCTAGATCATGAAGAGCTGCAATTGAATAAAAATTGGCGTAATCTTCATTGGTTTGAACATTAAGAAGGTTCTGCCCATGAATCATTTTTTTTGTGAGCTCAAAATCCTTTTTAGAAAAACCTTTTTTACGATATTTTTCAAGAATTGTTTTTATCGCCTTAATTGCTGCTTCTTTTTTGTCATGGCCTGCACCTATGTATATACCCCAATAACCAGCTTCGAGAGAAGTATTTTGTAAGGGTTGTACACTGTAACATAAGCCTTGTCGGTCTCTTACTTCGACAAAAAGCTCAGATGATTGTCCTGCAAGGAAAGTCGTAAAGAGTTTTAGGTATAAATCTTGAATAGTTCCAACCTTGTAAGAAGGTTTCCCGATGATGAGGTGAACTTGTTCTCGATCAAACTCAAGTGAAATTTTTTGTTTTTTTAAGGGTTTGATTTTGTTTTTAGTAGTTGTTTGGGCCTTTTTCCTGTTAGGTAAAAGTTTTAGATAAGGACTGAGTTTTTCTAATACAGTTTCTAAATCTAAGTCTCCGCAATATGTGAGAACTATATCATTTTCTTCTATGTTTTTTTGATGGAGCTCTAGAACTCCTTTTCGAGTTATTTTTTTGATACTCTTTTCTGTACCAATAAGATCTCTGGAATAAGGATGTTGGTTAAAAACAAGCTTATTAAAGTTAGAAAAACAATGCTTAAGGGGGTCTTCTTTTTGAATATGAAGAGTTCTTTTTATGAGTTCTTTTTCAGTTTTAAAGTATTGGTTAGGAAATGATGGATGAATTAAGATATTTGCAAAGTGTTGAAAAAGACTGTCTGTATAATCAGAAAGACCATGAAGAGTGAGCCCATAGGCATTTCGACCCGCAAAACCATTGAGGTAGGATGACTTTTTTTCTAATTCATTTTTTAAGGCTTCATATTTTATAAATTTATGCCCATAAGTAATATTTTTAGAAATGAGGTTATAAATACCATTGAGTGAACTGTCTTCATGAGATAGTCCTCCTTTTATATAGGCATGTAAGGCAAAAGTAGGAGTGAGTTGATTTTGTCTATAAACAAGTTTTATTCCTTTTTTAATTTCTAAAAGGTAGGCTTGTGAGTCATATTTAGACTCAATTGTTTTATATTTTTTTTCTTGTTTATTTTTGATCGAGCACACTTTGTGAATTTGACTTGAAAATTTTTCTAAATCTTTCTTGAGATTTTTACCGTTACTTCCTTTAGGAACTTGTAAAGTGAGGTGAATATTTCTTTTGAATATTTCTTTTAAGATTTTAAGTACCTTTGACTTTGAGATAAGCTTCATCTGACGGATAAACTCTTCTTCACAGTCAATATGTCCTGACTGGGCAAAACCATGTCCCAAGGCAAAAGCATAGGACTCTATAGATTCTTTTTCATAGACTTTTGAGGCAATATATTGGTTTCTAATTCGGTCTATGTCATCCTGAGAAAATCCTTTTTCAAAAACTTCTTTTAAGGTCTTTGGAATTTCACCTAAGAGTTGATTAATGTTTTCTAAGGGAAAGGCAAACTTAAGGAAATGGCACCCACCTTGACTAAAAAACATAGTTGACCCTCCGAGACCACTTGCAATATTTTCTTTAGCTACAAGGTTTTTGTAGAGAGGGGAGATGTCTCCAAATGCTAAACAATTAATAGCTAAGTCTTCCGCAGGGGCATTCGCATCATTATAAGTAGGGGCTTGGATTGTAAGAGTAAGTGTTGCTTGATTTACAGGCTTTTCATGAATATTGATTGTTGAATCATTCTTTAATTTAAATTTGGGAAAATTTGATATTTTTCCATGGGGGAGTTTAAATTTTTCAATTTGATTAATCATTTTCTTCTTGTCTGCTAAGTTTCCTGCAACAACTAAGAGAGAATTTTCTAAATTATAATAGTCATTTCTAAAATTTTTTAATTGTTCCTGAGAAAAAGATTTAATTGATTTTTCTGTGCCTAATATCGGATGAGAATAGCCTTTAGGAAAAGCAGCTTTTTGTATTTGAAAGAAATTATATTGTGAAGGATTATCAATTGAACGCCTGTACTCTTCAAAAACAACTTCTTTTTCAGGTATAATATCTTGCTCTAAAAACTGTGGATTTGAGACCATATCTAGCAGGACATCAATTGTTTTATCGGCTTGGTCTGCGGGGCCATTAATGTAATAGCACGTATAGTCAAAAGAGGTGAAAGCATTTAACTCACCACCGTAAGACTCAACTGTCTTCGCTATCATCATGTCTGGATACTTTTTAGTTCCTTTGAAAAACATATGTTCAAGAAAATGAGCAATACCTTTATTGTGGTGAGACTCTAGGGAACTTCCAGCTTTAAACCATATTTGTGCTGTTGTAATTTGAGAGTTTGGAGACTCAATAAATAATGTATTCATACCATTTTTGAGAGTGAGATTTTCTATATTCATTATAATCCTATTGTTTTTCTATTTATGAATGTATAAACTGCATTTAGGTTATATGATATATTGTGTTAAAGCAATTTCACAGAGTTATTTATGAAAGCTGCATTGGTCTATTCATTTCAAGAGTCAGAATGGTTTAGCTGTACTGTAATTACTAAAAATATTATAGCAGCTTATGCTAGAGCACTTGGACGGGAGAATATTATCCATCTTAACTATTCTGAAAAAGATGGAGTTAGTAAAAATGATCTTCTGCGTTTAGAAACTGAAAAAGTCGATAAGGTTATTTTTATTGATCATAAGCCTACTCCATGTCGGTTTCTAGAAAAATTAAACTTAACTCAATCAAAAGCTTTAGAACAATTAGAGTTTATTATTCATATCTTTGGGGATTTTCCTCTTTATTTACCTGAGTGGAGAGTTGTAAATAATCTTTTAATTGATAAAAAAGTTAAAATTATCTGTGCCTCTGAAAGGCAAAGAAAACTTATTCAAAAAGTTTTTGTACCTAAAGAGTCTATCTTTGTTGCACCTTTTCCTGTTGATAAAGATCATTTTTATTTTTCACAGAAAAAGAGACAAGAGTTAAGAAAAAAATATAGTATCTTACCAGAAACCCCTGTTTTTCTTTATTCTGGAAGGTTGTCTCTTCAAAAAAGATTAGTTGAAAGTATAACCTGCTTTTTAGAAGCCATTCAAAATAAGGTCATTCCTGCACAGAGCGTTTTTTACATTATAGGTGCTGAGGACAAATTAGGTATTCCTTATTTAGCTTATAGCCAATTACATGGAGAGTATTTTAGAATGCTTGATCGAGTGCTTAAAAAATACCCGAAAAAGTTAAGCCAGCAGGTTAAATTACTGGGAAAAGTTGAACATTCAGAATTAGCAGACTTTTATAATCTTTCAGATGTATTTTTTAGTTTAAGTACTTACCATGACGAAGATTATGGAATGGCAGTGGCGGAGGCCTTATGTTGTGGAATGAGGTGCATTTTATCTGATTGGGCGGGATATGCATCATTTGGTTCAGAAGAATATTTAAAAGAGTTTTCATATATCTCTGTAAAACTAGGGGCAAGTTCTCCACAATTAAACTTAGAAGAAGTTGAAAAAGGAATGAAAAACCTCCTAAGTCTACATGGAGATAGGGAGAAAATGGCCCATTCAATGCAAAAAAGATTAAGTGTAGAAGCCGTTGCTGTTATCTATGCAAAGATTTTACAAAATCAATCTTCTCACTTTGGGCAAAGAACTTCTTTAATGTCTCGTTTGATTAATGAACAAATGATTAAAGAAAAAGAGATATTTAGGAGTGAAACGAATAGAGAGTTTAACAATTTATATTACGAGTTTTACGAAGCCTATGTTAGATAAGATTCAAAAGATAATTGAAAATAACGGTAAGAATGATAACGACCTTTATTACAAAAAATGGGATACAGAGTTTCGTGATGAACTTTTTAAAGAAGTGTACTGGTCTTATTTTCCAATAACCCAAAAATATTACTTTGAAGCAAATCCAGCCTTTATAAGTGAATTTCGAAATCTGTTTGATTTGGGGCGTTTTCCTCTTGTTATGCTCAGAGATGGTTATGTAGGACTTCTAGATTTCTTTTTTCAACAGGCCAAACCAACTTTGGATNTACCATCAGAAATTTTAATTCATAAGAAGTTCGAAAAGTTGGTCCCTAAAGGTTGGGAAGATCGTATTCATTTGTATTCATTTATGAATAAAGGTGAAGAAAAGCCTTGTATGGAAAATCTTGTTCTTCATGGAATTGGAACTGAGGAGCTTTTTTGGCATAGTAATTTAGAGCAGCGACTTCAAGCTCTTAAAGATAAATGTCAGGGAGCAAATATCTTTTTATTTCTTCCTCAAAGAAATTCACCTTTGTCTCGAAAAGAGCATCAGGATATGAAGTTCAACTTAAAAACCATGCAAATTATTTTTAAAGTTTTTGGTGATGAAGTTACGGTTGAGACGGATAGTGAGAGATTTTTTAAAAAATTTAATTTTGAAAGATTTAGTTTTTATAATCTCGATCAAAGTCATGTTTTTGTCGCTGATAATTTCTTAGATCATTATTTATACTCAATGGGAGGCTCAAACTTTGCGAATGAAGGAGAAGAACCTATAGGTGATCATTTGAGCTATGATCTTTCTTTAAAACATAAAATTATTATTGAACCAGTAAATATTGCTAAAAGCCATTTTCCAGAATTTTATCTTCCTCATAAATTATCGGGTAAAAAAGATATTTCCTTGTATCATATTTTTCGATCTGATGTTTTTAAAAAACTGTTTATAAAACATTTTTAAGTTTCCATCTTAGGATAGTTTTTTGAATAAATTTGAATTTGGGTTTCTCGACTCGTGCTAAATAATGTTGTACGTGTACGGGGGGGTCAGTAATAAGGCCATTGAGAGAAGATGTAAAAATAAAATTTTGATCAATTTTTAGAAGGATATGACAAATCAAAGTTTTTTGTCTCCAGACCAAAATTATATCAAGTGGTTTCAGTTCATCAAGTTGACAACAAATCGCTAAAACTTCCTCCCCTGGCTGCAACCATGGTGCCATAGAACTTGACATGATTCGTGCCTTTATTTGTTTTTGCTGAGATTTTTTGAGTTTTAAAAAATATTTATATGAGCAATTCATTTTTTATATGTTGTCCGTAGAGCTTGTGATAGGTTGTTATTGCATCTTCAACAGAACCATCAAAAAGAATTTTTTGATTTCCTAAAACGACTGCTCTATTGCAAACTTCTCTTAGGATTTCTTCTGAATGACTGATAAAAATAACAGCGCCAGAGGTATTGATAACATTATGAATACGTGCAGAAATTTTCTCATTAAAAAAAATATCAGCACCATTAAAAACTTCATCTAATATAAGTAAGTCACAAGGCTTTGCTGAAACGATACTCAAAAATAATCTGACTTTCATTCCCTTTGAATAAAACTTGAAAGGAGAGTTTGTGAATTCATTTAGCTCTGAAAAAGATAAAGCATCTTCAACAATCTCTTGTCTTTCTTTTTTGCTCATGTGTGCATAAATAATATTCGTGATAATCCATGCATTTTCACGTCCTGAAAGTTCAGGCTGGATGACACTTGCTGTATCAAAAATGGATCTCAATTGCCCTGTGACGTTAATTTCTTTTTTTGTTCCATACATTCCTGAGATTGTTCTACACAGAGAAGTTTTTCCAGCGCCATTGATTCCTATTAAGCCGACCTTTTCTCCTTGCTTTATTTCAAGACTAATATTTTTTAAGATATCAATCTTCTGGGCGCGATTGAAAAAAAAGTCAATCGGATCATTAAACATTTCAATAAAAATATCTCGTATTCCCTTACTTTGGTATCGTGAGAAGTTATAACTGATGGTGAGATCTTGAATATTTAAAATTGTATCAAATGTTGATGTAGAGTTCATTACGAGTATTTTTCCATAAAAGGACAGTGATTGCCATGATAAAACTTAAAAAAAGACATGCACTCATAAGTGCTTGCAAATACCCTTCAATCGTGAAAGTCCAAAGACTAATTTTAAAAGTTTGAATAAAGGCATAAAAAGGATTTAGGTCGACAAAAATTTGGTAGTTGGGTGGAATTAAACTTCTTGGGTAAAAAATAGGCGTTAAGAAAAACATAACGCTTAATATGAAATTTGTTATGTATTGAGTGTCACGAAAAAAAACTTGCAGAGTGGCCAAAAAAACGGCCATATAGGTGACTGCACAAAAAAGTAATAAGAGAGAAAGAGGTAANGTTAAGAGTCCAATAGGGTCATAGTTTTCTGAGCCAAAGAGCATAAAAAAGAGAAAAGCAAAGGGAAGTAAAAAGTTTATAAAATTATCAAGGCTTTTAGAAATAATAATTGAGACAGGGTGAATCTGAAATGAAAGTAAGGATTCCCGCATCGTAATAAAACTGTGAACAGTTTGAGTGAGTGTATTGTTAATATAAATCCAAGGCAAAAGACCACTTAATAAGAATATATTATATCTATCAACATTAACTTTTAAAATATGTTTAAAAATAAGAGCGTGAACACCAAACATTATAAGAGGGTTAAACATTACCCATAAGACACCTGCAACAGTATTACGATATCGACCTTTCATTTCGGCAAATGTTAGGGTAGAAATAACTGTAAGCTGTTCTCTGAGATACATTTGAGAATTTTATATTCTTAATTAAATTTTGGCAAAGGAATAAGGTGAACTCGGTTAATTCATTATATCTACATTTTCCCTTTTGTAGGCACTTGTGTAATTATTGTGATTTTTTTAAACATAAGTTGGAGGGGAGTGATCAGGTAATTGCTTTTGAAAAAAAAACTGGAACACCAATTTAGGCTTCATGAGGAATATTTAACTTTAAAAGGTTTTCGTTTAAGTCCCTTGCACACATTTTATATTGGTGGTGGAACCCCATCATTATGGGGAAAAAGAGGGGTTGAATTTATTCATGATCTTTTTCAAAAAAATATAATCTCCTTAAGAAACGAAAATGAATTTACCATTGAAGTTGATCCTGATGCTTGGAGTGAATCTGAGATAGAAAAATGGATTGACCTTGGTGTGAATCGTTTTTCGATTGGGGTTCAAGCCTTTTCAGATAAATTTATGCAGATCATGGATAGAACTCATTCCCTTGCGGATGTGAAAAAAACTTTGGACTTTTTTTCTCAAAGGAATCTGAATTTTAGTGTGGATTTAATGATTGGTCTTCCTCATTCAGAGGATCGTGATTTAAGTTCTGAGTTGAGCGAATTGATAAAATATCATCCAAATCACTTTAGTGTTTATATTTTAAAAACAAGAAAAAATTATCCTTTAAAAGTACAGTTACCCAGTGATGATCTTATTCGTGATGAATATTTGAAAGTTTGTAATATCCTTAAGTCTTTTGGATATGAGCAATATGAAGTCTCTAATTTTGCTAGAGACGGTTTTTTTTCCAAACATAATATGAATTATTGGCATTATCAAAGTGTTGCCGGTATAGGGCCGAATGCTACTGGTTTGCTTGTTTCTGATGAGGGAAATGTGGCAACTCGTTACCAATGGAAAAGTGTTGGCCAGGGAGTTTCGGAAGAGGTTTTAAGAGGAACTTCTTTAATTATCGAAAAACTTTTTTTGGGACTTAGATTTAAACATGGTTTTAATCCCTATGAATTATTTCGTAGAGAAAGTGATGCCCTTATTTTGAATCAGCTTTTTTAGATTGGAAAGAAAAAGGATATTTAGCTGAAAAGTCAAAAAAAGATGAACTTTATTTAACATCTTTGGGCTATTTAATGTGTGACAGTTTGATTGATGATATTTTTAAGGAAATCGACTTTTGAAGCAAGAAATTTTATTTGACTTTAATACACTAGTTGATCTGAGTGAATATGGTATTGATATTCCTTTGTTTAATATGCGGATTACAAAAACGATTGAAAGGTTACAAGAAAAATTTTTTCTTGTAGATTCTTCATTAACTCCTATTCGTATTGATGATTTAAAATTTGCTCACTCTCAAGACTATATACAAAAAGTCTTAAATCAGCCTGATACTGTGGTAGAGGTCGGTTATGAGTTAATTAAGGATGGGAAGTATGAGAGGTTTGACCCCTTAGCACAGAAGCGGCCTTTCTCTGAAATTATTCAAAAAATGCTATTACATGCGGGAGGAACTTATCAGAGTTCTTTATCTGCTTTGGATTTAGGTTTTTCATATTTTTTGGGAGGAGGAATGCATCATGCTATGTCTTTTGGGCCTGGAGGATTTTGTTTATTGAATGATATTGTGATCGCTGCTCGAAAATTACAAAGTCAGTATAAAGTAAAAAAAGTTTTAGTTGTTGATCTTGATTGTCATAAAGGCGATGGGACAGCTGAAATTACTGCATCAGATGATACAATTTATACTTTTTCAATACATATGAAAGCGGGTTGGCCATTAGATCAAAAGAAAAGATTAGAAAATGGAAGGCTAAACCCCAGTTTTATTTCAAGCGACTTAGATGTAGCTATTGGACCTTTTGATGATTATTTAAATAAGCTGGCAGCCGCTTTAGCTAAAATAGACTTAGCTCAATTTGATCTGGCCATTGTTGTTCATGGAGCCGATGTTTTTATCGATGATGTTTTGCCAAGTGCTGGGGGAATAAAGCTTTCTGAGCAGGAAGTTTTACAAAGAGATCAAATGGTCTTTAATTGGCTAAAAAGTAAAAATATCCCTCAAAGTTGGTGTTTGGGCGGTGGTTATGGAGCGAGCATCTATAAAATTTATTGTAATTTTTTATTAAGTATAAATTATAAGTACCTGAAAACTCGATAGATATATTTTTTGATGAGGACCTTTAGTTTTTTTTGATGTCAGATCATTGACATTTTTGAGGTCGGCACCATTTTATTATTAAAGGAACTAATGGAGAATGAATTAATGGAGAATACAACAGAAAACGAAGAAGTTGAAAACAAAGAAAATGATGCTAAGACTAATGATGAAGCTGAAAATGTTGAAGAATTAAATACTGCGGAAGAAAAAAAACAGCCTCAAGAGGATTATAAAGAAAAATATTATTATCTTGCTGCGGAAATTCAAAATATGCAAAGAAGATTTGAAAAAGAGAAAGATAATCTTCTTAAATATGGTAGTGAGAAAATACTTAGAGATATCTTGGATGTTGTTGATAACCTAGAAAGAACTCTTGGTTTTATAAAAAACTNATGAAGATGCAAAAGTTAAAAATATTGTTGTTGGCATTGAGATGATTGAAAAGATGTTTATGGATATCTTATCTAAGCATGGATTAAAGAGAATTAATGCTTTGGGGGAAGAGTTTGATCCTAACTTTCATGAAGCTCTTTCACAAGAGCCAGCCGAAGGGAAAAAGAATATGGAGGTTATCCAAGTTCATCAAAATGGATACACCTTGAATGATAGAGTAATAAGAGCAGCGAAAGTTGTTGTCGCAAAAAATGATTAAAAAATAAAAATATTTTAAGGAGCTAATTATGGGAAGAATTATTGGAATTGACTTAGGAACTACAAATTCTTGTGTTGCTATTTATGAAAATGGAAAATATAAAATTGTACCTAACTCTGAGGGACATAACACAACACCTTCAGTTGTTGCTTTTAACGATAAGGACGAAGTTCTGGTTGGACAAGTAGCTAAAAGACAAGCTGTAACAAACCCACATAAAACTTTATATGGTATTAAAAGACTTATTGGGAGAAAAGCTAGTGCTGATGAAGCAAAAGAATTTGCAAACGTTGCACCATTTGAAATTTTTGCGAATAAGAATGGAGATGCTTGGGTAAAAGTTAATGGTAAAGAAATGGCTCCTCAAGAAATTTCAGCTAGAGTTTTAGAGAAGATGAAAAAAGCTGCTGAAGACTATCTAGGTGAAGAAGTGACTGAGGCGGTTATTACTGTTCCTGCCTATTTTAATGATGCTCAAAGACAAGCTACGAAAGATGCGGGTAAAATTGCAGGACTAGACGTAAAAAGAATTGTAAATGAGCCAACTGCAGCGGCTTTAGCTTATGGTATGGATCAAAAGAAAGATATGAATATTGCTGTTTTCGACCTTGGGGGGGGAACATTTGATATTTCAATTCTTGAGATCACTGAAGATGGTGTTTTTGATGTAAAAGCGACTAATGGTGATACTTTTCTCGGTGGTGAAAACTTTGATGAAGAAATTATCAATTGGATGGCCGAAGAGTTTAAAAAAGAGAACTCTGTTGATCTAAGAAAAGATCAAATGGCGTTACAAAGATTGAAAGAAGCAGCAGAGAAAGCAAAACATGAACTTTCTTCAACAACTCAAACTGAGATTAATTTACCATTTATCACGGCTGATGCTTCCGGTCCAAAACACTTAGTTTTATCTTTAACAAGAGCAAAGTTTGAAGATTTAATTGGTAAATATATAGATGGATTAACTGGTCCTTGTACAACTTGTTTAAATGACTCAGGCTTAGATAAAAGTGAGATCCATGAAGTTATCCTTGTTGGTGGTTCAACGAGAATTCCAGCAGTTCAAGAGAAAGTTAAGCAAATTTTTGGAAGAGAACCTTCTAAAGGGGTTAACCCAGATGAAGTTGTAGCCGCAGGTGCAGCTGTTCAGGGTGGTGTCTTACAAGGAGATGTAAAAGATGTTCTTTTATTAGATGTTACTCCACTTTCTTTAGGTATTGAAACTTTAGGTGGAGTTATGACTAAAATTATTGAAAAAAATACGACAATTCCAACTAAGAAGTCGCAAGTTTTCTCTACTGCTCAAGATAACCAACCAGCAGTTTCAATTCATGTTTTACAAGGTGAAAGAGAATTCTCTAATGATAATAAGACTCTTGGTAAGTTTGATCTTACTGGAATTGCACCAGCTCCAAGAGGTGTTCCACAAATTGAAGTTGAATTTAATATTGATGCGAATGGTATTATTAACGTTTCGGCTAACGACAAGGCTACAGGTAAGAAGCAAGATATCGTAATTACTTCTGGCTCAGGTCTTTCTGAAGAAGAAATTGAAAGAATGGTAAAAGATGCTGAAACTAACAGAGATGCTGATGCTAAAAGAAGAGAAGTTGTTGATGCAAGAAATAATTTAGATTCTCTTGTTTTTACAACTGAAAAGGCATTAAAAGATGCTGGTGATAAAGTTCCTGCTGAAAAGAAATCAGATGTTGAAGCTGCTATTGCGGAGGCAAAAACGAAGCTTACATCTGAAAACTTGGATGAAATAAAGGCAGCAAGTGAGAGATTACAAAATGCAGCTCATGCTATTGCTCAGGACTTGTATGGTCAACCAGGTGCCGCTGGTGCACAACCTGAGGGTGGAGCACAATCTGAGCAGTCGGATCAACAAGCATCTTCAGATAAGAAAAATGATGATGATGATGTTGTAGACGCAGATTTTAAAGAAGTTTAATATATCCAGTTCCAGCAGACTTATGGTTTTGACGCAAGTCTAAACCATAAGTCTGCTGGAACTTTTTTTTTTAAGGCATAAGAGATGAGTAAAAGAGATTATTACGAAATATTAGGAATTCAAAAAAATGCGACAAAGGATGAGATAAAAAAAGCTTATCGAAAGTTAGCGATGAAGTATCACCCTGATAGAAATCCAGATGATGCTCAAGCAGAAACAAAATTTAAAGAAGCCTCAGAGGCAGCTGAAATTTTGTTAGATGAAAATAAGCGTTCTCGTTATGATCAGTTTGGCCATGCAGGTGTTGATGGGCAATCTGGTTTTGGCCAAGGAGGCTTTGGAGCCGGTGGTGACTTTGGAGATCTAGGAGATATTTTTGGTGATCTTTTTGGTGATATGTTCGGTGGCGGAGCCCGTGGACGTAGAGGCGGTGGTCGTTCTCGCGCAAGACGTGGTGACGATATGCAATTATCACTAGATATTAGTTTTGAAGAGGCAGCTTTTGGCTGTGAGAAAGAAGTTTCTTTAGTTCGCCATGTTGTGAAAGAAGGAACAACTCCGAAAACATGTACGACTTGTAATGGTCATGGTGAGATAAGAAGACAACAAGGGTTTTTTACTATTGCTCAGCCTTGTCCGCATTGTCAGGGAACTGGTGAAATAGCTGAGCGAGTGAAGAAAAAAGTAAGTTTGTCAGTTAAAGTTCCGGCAGGAATAGATCATGGACAAAGACTTAAGCTTTCCCAAGAAGGAGATGTTGGGACTCACGGTGGACCCAATGGTGACCTTTATGTTCAGGTAAGAATTTCGCAGCACGAGTTTTTTGAACGAGATGGCTTTGATGTTCATTGTGAAGTCCCTATTACATTTTCTCAAGCTGCTTTAGGTGCAGAAGTTGAAGTTCCGACCTTGTCAGGAAAAGTGTCATTAAATGTTCCGGCTGGAGTTCAGTCGCACAAAAAAATGCGTTTAAAAGGCAAAGGCATACAACGCTTGGGTGGTTACGGTAGTGGAGATCAGATTATCACAATTGTTGTCGAGACACCTACCAAACTGTCAGATGAGCAAAGACAAATATTTCAACAACTTGCAGAATGTGAGCAAACGAATACAAATCCTTTATCTAGAGGATTTTTTGAAAAAGTAAGGGAATTTTTTCAATAACTTAGTGCTTTCTTAAAAATATTCATGACAGCGGTCTTTATGATCGCTAAAATTAGCTTGTTATCAATTTAGTCATGAAAGGAATTGTGATGCAGCAAGTCTTTAAGTTTATCTTAGTTGGAGCACTTTTTGGTATTTTTCAATCTTGTTCAAATATAAAAGTTATTAATCAAGCAGATATTTATTCTGCTCAATTTTTAAAACAAGTTGATGATATTCAGCATCTTTATCGTGAAGGGAATAGAGATCTCGCTTTAAAAAGATTACAAGGAATTCCTGATTCAAAAATTAGCAAGGCTGAACAGGCCAAAAAGTATAACCTTTATGGTGTGATGCTCTTTTCTAAACAAGAATTAGTTCCAGCGATAGATTTTTTTAAAAAGGCTGAATCTCTTGTGGACAAAGATCTTTACTTAAAAGCAAATATTAAACTTAATTTAGCCAGCTCATATTTTAAACAAAATAAACTAAAGCTTACTGCACAGACTCTGGCTGGAATTGAACAAGACTATCTAAGAGATCAAGAAAAGAAAAATTTTCATCGGCTATTATTCACAGTTTCTAATCAATTAGAAGACTATAAAACAACAGTGTCTTCTCTGATTTATTTGGCCAAAGATGTTCAAAGTTTTAAGCAATTTGAGGACTTTAAATATAAAGAAATATTAATTGGAAATTTTGAAAAGTTGGCTGAAAGTGAAAGGATATATGTCTTAGATGATGATGCCGATGCTGAAGTTGTCATTGCTTATTTAGCAAAGCACGAGGCAATGAATCGTTTTTATGCTGGTGATAGAGATGCTGCTCAAGATGTCGTAAGCTGGCTTGAAAGTAAATTTGTTCATTTAGCCGATGTAAAAACATTTATCGAAAACTATCGTTTTAGGATAGAAAATTATTCTAAAATTAATTCAGGAGCTGTAGGGGTTATTGCTCCTTTAAGTGGAAAGCTAGCAAAATATGGGCAAAAAGTTTTGTCAGGAGTCAGTACTGTAATAGCTAAGAAGAAAACTGGAGAGGATTTAAATCTTTATATTAAAGATAATAAAAACAATGTTTTAGTTGCTAAAAAACAAATTCAAGAATTGGTTATGAAGCATCATGTATCGGTTATTATTGGAGGCCTTTTTCCTCACTTGGCCAAAGCTGAATACTTGGAGGCAAGAAGGTTGGGAGTTCTTTATATCTCATTGTCTCCTGTCTACTTAGCTCGATCTAAAAAAAATCATTTATTAATTGAGGTTCCGGGTTCTGTTGAATCTCAGATCGCAGAAGTTTTGCGTCCAGAAGTTTTAGATAAACTTGGTAAAAAAGTTGCTGTTCTCTATCCTCAGTCTGATGATGGCTACAGTTATGTCAATGAATTGTGGAGTATGCATAATACAGAAGCCATTGAACTTACAAATGTTCAATCTTATAAAAGAGGAATAAAGGATTACAGGAGCTCTGTGAAATCTTTGCTAGGTTTACGCTACCCAAGAGAGAGACGCGAAGAATTTATCATTTGGGATGAAATAAAAAATATCAATAAAAGCAATGTGAGAATTGTAAACGTTCTACCGCCTGTTATCGATTTTGACTGGGTTTTTTCTCCTTCTTTGCCGACAGAGGCTATACAAATCTTACCAACTTTTAATTTTTATGATGCACAAAATTTGAAATTTATTGGAGGCCCTAGTTGGATTAATAAAAAGCTTCAGCGAGAGAAGAGAAATCTAGATGGTGAGGTTTTTGTCATTGGAAATGATACAGCAGATGTGAATCAAAATTTTATGAAACAATATAAGCAGTATAATGGGGTTTATCCTAATCTTGTTGATACTTTATCTTATGAAGGAATGTTACTTGTTCAGTCGGTTCTTTCTGGACAGAATTTTGATAAAAGAAACGAACTGGGAAAAAGAGTTCTTAATATTCAAAAATTGCAAGGTATGACGTCGAGCTGGAAACTAGAAGATGGTCTTTGGATCAAAGATATGGATCTTTTAAGAGTTCGTTCAAATAGTTTTACTAAGGTTGATGCCCAAGACTTATGAGAGGATTTTTAATTTTTTTATTCTTTATGACTTCCTGTGGTTTAAAAGTTACAGAAGAAGTTCATGAGAATGTTTTGCAAGGAGAGTGGACTTTAGATAAAATTGTTTGCTCGTCTAGTTTTAATTCAGATGATGTTATCGAAAATTATGAGTTTGATAACTCAACTCAAGTGAAGCTTACTATAAAGGGTCTCAATATTAGTTATTCTGCTTCAGGTGTTTGTTCAACAAGCTCTACAGGTATTTTAGTTACAAACTTTAATGGATCAAGTACTGGGGTATTAGATTTAGTTAATATTATTACTGGAGGAGTAACCTGCAGTGAATCTCTCCTGGATAATAGTGATGACTCTGTTGGAAGTGTAAGTATTCCCACAACTTTAGATGGTTCACAATCTAAAGATTTAAATTGGTTAGTTACAAATGCTGAAGATGTAATGGAGTTAAGTCATTTTTCAGGCTTTAAAGGTTCGAGTGAAGCTACAAGTTGCAATAGCAATTGTCATTGTCGAGGAATCTTTTTGAAATAAAAGTCTTGGATTAGTTAGGATATTTTAAATAGTAAATATCACTAATATTCCTTCCATATTCTTCTAAATCGAGCCCATAGCCTATAATGAACTGATCATCAATTTGCTTTCCAATATAATCAGGTTTTAAGGGGACAACTCTTTTATAAGGTTTATCAAATAAGGTGAGTAATTCTACACTTCTTGGGGAAGATTGTTGAATTCTACTTTTAAGAAAATGAAGGGCCCTTCCTGTATCCACAATTTCTTCAACAATCAGGACATTTTTCCCCATCACATTTGTTTTAATATCTTTATTGAGAGTAATTGTACCGTGACTTTCTTTGTCTCTTCCTACAGAGTTCAGATGAACAAAGTCGACATAAACTTTTATATTTTGCAAATGTTTTAAGAGATCAGATAAGAATAAGAGGCTTCCTTTTAGCGCTCCTATGATAACTAATTCTTCGCCTTTATACCTTTCATTAAGTGTGGCGGCTAAGGATTTGGTAATATTTTCTATTTCACTTTGCTCAATATATTTAACAAATTGTGCAGAAACAAAATCAGATGGAAATTTATATATATCATTCATAACAACCTCTTCATTTATCATAACAATCTCTTCTAAAAAGAGAAAATATTTTAAAACTGACAACTTTGATCGGTTAAGCAGGGGTGCCTTTCTTACCTCTTGTCCAATGAATACCTAAGTGATACATTTTATTACAGTAAAGCATTCATTTAAAGGATAATATAATGTTTAAGAAAGTATTGGATTGGTTTTCAAATGACCTTGCTATTGACCTAGGAACAGCAAATTGTTTAGTTTATGCGAAAGATGGTGGCATCATTGTTAATGAACCATCTGTTGTAGCTGTTCATCAGGGATATAGAGGGGAGCAAAAAGTTCTTGCAGTTGGTGATAAAGCTAAAGAGATGTTAGGAAGAACACCAGGATCAATTAAAGCAATCAGACCAATGAAAGATGGAGTTATTGCTGACTTTGAAGTTACTCAAGCTATGCTGAAACATTTTATCCAAAAGTCTATGAATGGCTCAAAGCTGGTAAAGCCAAGAATTATTATTTGTATTCCTTTTGGGATTACACAAGTTGAAAAAAGAGCGGTAAAGGAATCAGCTGAACAAGCTGGGGCCAGAGAAGTTTATCTGATTGAAGAGCCTATGGCGGCTGCTATAGGAGCTGGGTTACCTATTACAGATCCTTCGGGAAATATGATTGTTGATATTGGTGGAGGGACAACTGAGGTTGCAGTTATTTCTTTGGGTGGAATTGTCTATTCAAAATCAGTTCGTGTCGCTGGAGATAAGTTTGATGATGCTATTGTAAACTATATTAAGAAAAAGTATTCACTTCTCATTGGAGAGAGAACAGCCGAAATGATTAAAATCTCAATTGGAAATGCTTATCCATTTGATGAAGAAGTGAGAACTTATGAGGTAAAGGGACGTGACCTAATTGCTGGGGCTCCAAAAACAATCGAAGTCACAAGTGATGAAGTCAGAGAAGCCCTTTCTGATCCTATATCAGAGGTTATCGAAGCTATTAAAACATCTTTGGAAAAAACACCACCAGAATTAGCAGCTGATATTGTTGATAATGGCATTATTTTAGCTGGTGGAGGCTCATTATTGGCAAATTTAGATATTTTAATAAAAGAAAAAACTGGCTTACCAGTTTCTTTGGCAGAGGATCCACTTACTTGCGTTGTACGTGGTTGCGGAACTGCTTTGGAAAATATAACTTTATTAAGACAAGTGACGACTCTTTCTTAAAATTTTATGAGCTCTTCTAAACAGCCACAGGTTTATTTCAAAAAATTAAATACAGCTGAAAAAGAGAGCAAAATATATCAATTAGTTAATCAAAAAAAATCAGAGTTAACTATTTGGAAAAAAGGGTCAGAAAAAAAGATTAAGCTTCATCCTGAAACTTTTCTCAAAACTAAAAAACAATTGGAAATTTTAGACAAGGTTCCTAGTGATTATCTTGATGTACCTTTACTTTATAGTTTTGACCTAGCAGGTCTCCACTTTTTTGGTAAAACAAAAATTACGACACAAACAAATAATAAGTATTATTTGCACTGTGAAGAAGACCTTTTTAAAAGTGAACGGCGCTCAAACTTTCGATTGCTAACTTATCCGCATCAAGATGTGTATGTTCATTTGAAAGTTATCAATGAAGAGAAAACAGAAGAGTCTAATGTCGTTGGGTTAAAAACAGGGACGAGTGAAACTGGTCTTTTTAAAAACTTTTTAAAAATCATTGGTGATGATGGAGAAGAAACTGAAACAAAAATAGAGGGCTATGGAAAGTACCGAGTACTCGACTTATCAGTAACAGGTCTGGCCGTTCAGTTTGGGGAATTTGAAAACAAACTCTTTTCGCAATTGAATAAAGATTTAGGTCTTATTTATTTGGAGTTCAACTCAGAAATTGTAAAAATTCCTGGAGGGCAAATTCTTTATAAACAAGAAACATTGGCCAATGATAAAAAGACAAAAGTTTATAAAGCAGGTATGCAATTTTTAAATATAGATACAAACTTAGATGAAAAACTTGCTTCCTTAATTAATAAAACTCTAAGAAGTTTAGATAGTGAATTTGAGGACTTTTTAAAGTGAGAATTTTGTTTTTAACTGTGTTGCTTTCATGTAGCGGCTTACCTCTAAATAATAAAAACTTAAAAACATCGAGTAGTCATTTTTTTGATTATACTGATCAATCAGGTTCATATACTTATAAAAGAGAACTTAAGTCTGCAAAGGGGAAGTTAATTACTCGTGTTAATTTACTTTCAAAGGATAATCTTGAATTAGAAAAAACAGTTGCAGTTTCTTCTCTAGGTATGATTAAAAATGATTCAAACTCGAGTGTTTCAATATTGCCAAATGTTTCACAATTTAAAATCTGGTTTGATAAAAAAGAATTTTTTTCACAAGTTAAGATTTTAAGAAAATCACGTAGTCTTGAAGTTACAGTGAAAAATCAACAAGAAAGTACTGTAAAAGAATACTCTTTGCCTAAAGGTCGTTATTTTTGTTTTTTTTCACAAATACCAGAATGCTTGGCCAAGCAAAACCTACTTTTTCTCTCTAGTAAGAAGAAAATTCCTTTATATATAATTTGGGATAATTTCCCATACCATGTAGAATTATTTAGGGGGATAAGCGATAAACCGTATACCTCTGCTACAATTGCACTTGAAGGTCATGATAAAAATGAACTAAAATACAGTTTAGATATTGGAAATCAAGTTCTTTTTTATCACTATAATAGAAAATTAGAGTTTGTTAAAATGTTTTGGATATCACAGGGAATAAGTGTAGTACGTAGATAAGGAGTAGCTGTGAATTTATTTGAGGTAGGACAATTATTTATAACCGGTATTTCGGGGCTTACATTAACCGAAGAAGAAAAAACTTTTATTCAAGACAATAATATTGGTGGCGTCATTTTATTTAAGCATAATTACACTGACCCTGGTCAGTTAGCAGAGCTTGTAAATGAAATTCAAACGTTGAGAGATGAATATCCCCTTTTTATTTCAGTGGATCAAGAGGGGGGAAGAGTGAGGCGCTTTCAAACCCATTTTACCCAGTTTCCTTCTATGTATAAAATAGGAGAAAAGGACTCACCGAAATTAACTTTTGAAGTTCATAAAGTTTTGGCCGAAGAGTTATCGGCTTGTGGTATTAATTTAAATTTTTCTCCATGCTGTGATGTATGGTCGAATGAGAATAATAAGGTTATTGGTGATAGAGCCTTTGCTAAAACAACCCAGGATGTTGAAAAACACGTAAGTGCTGCAATAAGAGGTCTACATACAGGTAATGTTCTTGCTTGTGCTAAACATTTTCCAGGGCATGGGAATACGAGTAAGGATTCTCATTATGATTTACCGTATGTAAAAAAATCTCTTGAGGAAATCCGAAATGATGAACTTCCGCCTTTTGTTAAGGCTTCTAAGTCAAGAACAGAGTTTGTGATGATGGCGCACTTAGTTGTTGATGCTATTGATAAGGAACTTCCATGTAGTTTGAGTCCAAAAGCTTATAAATTTCTTCGAGAAGAGCTTAAATATAAGAAAATTATTATTACTGACGATATGGAAATGAAAGCAATATCAGATCATTTTAGTTATCCAGAAGCAGCTAGAATAGCTTTAACAGCAGGCGCTGATGTTTTAATCTATAGGTCATTTGAAAAAACCAAAGAAGTTTATCAGAGTATAATGAATGATATTAAAGAACAGCAACTTAAGAAAATTGACCTTGAGGGAAAGATCAAGAGAGTTCTTGACTGTAAGAAGCGGTTTTTTCAAGAATATAAGCCAATTTATATTCCTAGTTTATCAAAGGTTTTTAAAGAAAGTCATCGTACCGAAATACTTGAGAAACTTGATCTAAACGAATAGGACAATTTTACCTAATCGATGGCCATCTGAAGAGAGTCCAAATATTTGATATTCTATAAGTAGAGACAATTTTTTACTTTATGGGGTATTAATGCTTTTCAATTTTGCTCTTATATTATTTTCAATCCTTTTTGTATCTACTACAAAAAGTTATGCTCAAGTATGTGGGCCTACATTTGAAGCAATCGATATCAATTGTATTTTAAAGTATGACCAAAAGCTAAAAGCAGAAGTTTCTAAAGAAGAAAGAAGATCGAAAGTTTTAGAAAGAGAAGAAGAGAATCCTAAAAGTACACTTCTAAAAAAAGCTCAACTTCAAAATAATTTGGTTTTTTATTTTGAAAGTTCAGAAGCGATTAAAGGATTGCTAAATACTGTTTATTTTTATCAAACAAGTGCGAATCATTATGGAAAGATGCTTATTAAGAATATTTCCATGACCAAAAATCAATGCTCAATGTATGTAAAAACCGTTACATACTCAAACAAAGGAACATTTGAAAAAGATACAACTTTTGTTATTAAAAATGAAGCGAATGCTTGGGGTGTAGATAGGGGATCTTTTGATGAGTCTGGTGGTTCAGACTTTATTTTGCAAAGAGAGCATGGCATATGTGTATTTAAAAAAATTAATGGAAATATTGTTAAAGCTTTTAAGTTAAAGGCTGTTGAGGAAGCCGATGGAAATATTATCCTTATGTATGCTTCTCTTTTCCTTTTTGGTTTAGCGGTATTTTTAGTCGCAAGAACTGTGTTTCAAGATGAGGATAGATTTAAGGCCCAAGAAAAACTTGAGGATGCAGAACAGGATGAGAAACAACAGGTACCCAATGATATTGTATTAAAATACTCACGGCCATTTTTTAAAAGGTATTTTACACCAGTAATCAATGGCATGAAGAATAAGAGAAAAATTAGAGAAAAATATAAGCGCCCTTTGGCATCATCTGGTATGAATAAGTTTTTAACACCAGAAGACTTTTTTGCTTTTAAGCTTTTTTTAATTATTGGATTTCCCATTGTCTATTTAGGTTTAAGATCTTTTTTAGAGGAAGATTGGCCCTTAATGTATACACCTCTTATTTCTATCTTTGGGTTCTTTTATCCAGACCTTTGGATAAAGGGGAAAATTGATCAACGTCGTCAAAATGTCATTGAAAATATGCCTTTTGTAGTAGATATGTTGGCGCTCTCTGTTGAGGCTGGATTAGACTTTGTCGCGGCGATGCAAAAGGTTATTGAAAAGGCACCGAAGTAAGCACTAGTTAAAGAGTTTGAAACACTTATAAAGGAAACAAAGGTAGGAGCAAGTAGGGCAGAAGCCTTAAGACAGCTTTCCTGGAGGATCGATGCACTTCCTGTTTCTTCGTTCTGTGCTACCCTTATCTCTGCGGACTCAGTAGGAGCAAATATCGGCCCAATTCTTAAAACTTTAGCAGCTGAGCTGCGTGAAAGAAGGTCGGCCATGATAGAAAAAAAAGGAGCACAGGCGGCTACTAAAATTTTAATTCCTATGATTTTTCTGGTCTTGCCTGCAGTTCTTATCGTCATTGCTGCACCAATCGCTTTACAGCTAATGGAGGGGTCATGATTATCATTCATAAAAAGTCACAAAAGCCCCTAGGAATAAATATAAAGTATGCCAATAGTTTTTTTAGTCGACTATTAGGAGTGATGTTTATTAAGGAAATGAAAGGTATGGATGGAGTTTTATTAGATCCATGTAATTCAATTCATAATTGTTTTGTTCGATTTTCATTGGATGTTGTTTTTATCGATAAAAATTTAAAGGTCTTAAAAGTGATTAGAAATTTTAAACCATGGAGATTCACGAAAATATATTTTCGAGCAAAATGCGTCTTAGAGCTTCCTGCAGGAAAGTTAATAGATGAAATAAAAGAGGGAGATGAGTTGGAGGTTTCAGGTGTTTAAACTTGTAGCAGTTGGGGGAACGAAAAGAGGTCAGGAAGTTGTTCTCAATGAAGGGGAGAATGTTTTTGGCCGCTCAATGGAATGCGATCATGTTCTCGATGTTGAAGGAATTTCAAAAAAGCATATGAAAATTACTGTTAATGGAGAGAATTGCTTCCTCGAAGATTTAGGCTCATCTAATGGAACATTTTTAAACGGAAAACTTATTCAAAAAAAATCTTTGAGTGATAAAGATAAAGTTGCTGTTCCCAATATTATTTATCAGCTTGTTTATGTAAAAGAGAAGAAAAAAATTGTTAAAAAGAAAGTGGCATCGACAGAAGAAAGTGACGTTGAATTAGGAATGAAAGATGCTATACCTAAGGATCTCTTAGGAAAAATAAAATATAACTTTAAGCATAAACTTATGCGAGTTTTATATGGTTTTAATGAACAATATGAGTGGAATGTTTTGTTAGCCATTCTCTTGTTTATTTTTGTCTGTGGAAATATATATCTGACAATTGGACCTGTACTTAGTACTTCAGAGGAAATGATCTATAACGAAATTAAAGCTCGAGGAAAACAATATGCAAACGAAGTTGCAAGAACCAATGCTATACATCTGAAAAACGGAGAACTTCAAAGAATTGATACTTTGTTTATGGATAAATTACAAAGTGAGGGGGTTGAGTCTTATGAACTTTTTGATATGGACGGAAGAATAATACGGCCAGCATCTAAGATTGATACCTATATTCAAGATGTCTTTTCGGTTAAGGCAAAAAATAAATTTCAAAATACAGGACGATATACTTTTTCATTCATTGATAAGGATGCTGGAAATGGAACGGTTGGAATTGCCAAAACTCTGATGGTTCATAATATTAATACAGGACAAAATGAACCGGTTGGAATTATCGCAATTAAATTTAAGCCTGACTCTTTACAACGTTTTAATGTGATGAATTCATCTGCCTACCTTAAGGCTTTAATTTATACAACCTTGTTGGGTGTATTGTTCTATGGCTTTATATATTATTTAACGATTTATCCCTTGGAAGAAATAAAATATCAAGCAGAAGAAGTTTTACGAGGAAGAAGAAAAGAGCTGGAGTCAAAGAAACTTTTTCAAGAAATTAGACCTCTTAGGAATACCTTTAATACTGTTTTACAAAAAAATAGAGAGTTGAGTAATGAAGATGTGGGTGAGTTTGCAGAAATTGAAGAGGATACGAATTATGTGGCTATTTTAAAGGAGATTATGGAGGGAACTGATTCTCCTTCAATGATTCTTAATTCTGAAAAGAACGTTGAATACGTAAATGAAGCAGCTTCTGACTTAACTGGGATGCGTGAAAACTTAGTACAAGGAGAGAATATTTTAGATTGTGCCAGTAATGAAGGTTTCGCTGGTACATTACTGAAGTTATGTGATGATTCTGCTAATAACAATGGAACAAATCAGACTGAGTTTTATGAATTAGAGGGTGATCCTTATGTTATTAATGTCATGTCCTTAATTGGAAAAGATAATTTTGCAAAGGCTTTTTATATAAGTTTTTATAGGGAGAAATAATGGCAAATGCCGTTAAAATCTATAAACATAAAGATGTTCCGGCAGAACCGGGAACGTATCATCGCCTTGTTTGTTTGACGGGAGAGAACAAGGGGCGAGCTTATTTTATTATTGGAAAGCGTATCGTTATGGGAAGGTCAGAAAAGTGTGATGTGACCATTTTAGACCTTAAGTCATCACGAGAACATGCAGAAATTACTTTAGCCGGTGGAAATTATATTTTAACTGACCTAGGATCGCAAAATGGAGTGATGGTTAATGACTTAAAAGTTAAACAGCATGTATTAGCTAATGGCGATAAAATTATAATTGGCAAGACCGTCTATAAGTTTTCAAAAATGGTAGTAAAAGCTGATGAAAAAGAAAAAGTACAAGAAACTAAGCCAGCTAAAAGTGTTGACGCTCCTGCGGAAGAAAAGAAGAATAAACGAATGACGATTATTTTAGGGGGATTACTTGTCTTGGGCTTGCTTTTATTAGTAGATGAAGAAGCTGAGATAACTCAGGATGAAAATAAACCTGTTAGAACTAAGGTAAAGGAGATTGATGATTCCTTTCAAAGGGCAATTGAAAAAAGAAATAAGCGTAACCAAAAAAATAAGGAAAAACTTGCGATCTACTTTAAGCGTGGTCTTCGAGAGTATAGAGAAGGAAATTATTTTAGGGCGATTAATGAGTTTGAGAGTGCAAGGCAATGGAGTCCAAATGACTCATTGGCGAATTTCTACTTAAGAAAGACTAGAGAAAAGTTAGATGAGCATATTCAATCTTATTTTAGTAAGGCAACCAGAGATATGGATGCAATTAATTATATGAAAGCGTCGACTTCATATTGTGCAGTAATTCGCTTGCTAGATAAGTACCCAAATGATCCCCGTTACAAAACAGCGGAAGAGGGAATCAGAAATTTAGAAAAAAAACTGGGGATGTCTGAGGGAGAAATTATTTGCATTGATAAAAAAGGAAGTGAATGAGAATTATTGTTAATCAAGGTCAACAAAAGGTTTTGGAAGCCAATATCTTAAATGAAGATATTCTAAACGGTGGAGAGATTTATATCGGACGTGAAGCAGACTGTCATATACAGCTTAATTCACAAAAAATATCACGACACCATGCTGTTATTACGTTGGTTGAGAATGATATTGTGTTGAAGGTTTTATCAAACTATGGTGGAGTTAAGGTTAATGGTAATGAAGGTGATCTTTTAAAACTTTCAGAAAATGATAGAGTTGAAGTCGATAATTATGAGTTACTTCTTTCTGAATTACCAGAACTAACTCTTCATGAAAATTTAATAGATGAACCTACAACTTTCATGTCTGAGGATGAAGTTTTGGGTGACCAAGCGGATAATCAACAGTCTGATGAAAACAATGAAGATGGCCAATCTGAAGAGATTGATTCAGAACTTAATCTTGATGATCCTCAGGAGCAAGAAAACTTAGATCCCCAAGGGGGCGAATCAACCGAAGATAGTCCTGATGAGATTGATCATGATGATGTTTTAACGGACGAAGGAGAAGTACAAGATCAACAAGAAGGAGACTTTTCTGCAAATGAGTTTAATTCCAATGATGATTTTGAGCAGGGAGAGTTTGGCGAAAACCAATTTGAAGAAAGTGGATTTGGTGAGAATAATGACTTTGGAGAGGATGAAAATTTTGCAAATGATGCTTTTTCAGCCAGTTCTGATGAAGACTCCACTCAATTGATTCAAACTTTTGCAACCTATACTTTACAATTATTCGGTGAGTTTGCGCCCTTTGATCGATATGTTATCGATCAAAGTGAAACATTTATAGGAAGAGATCCAGAAAAGTGTCAAATCGTTTTAGATGATCCCGAGGTCTCCAAGGTCCATGCTGTTATTAAAAAATCACAAGTAAGCTGTATTCTAGAAGATCTTGATTCTTCTAATGGGATAATTTGTAATGGAGAAAGAGTTAATAAAAAAACTCTCACGAATGATGATGAGTTTTTAATAGGTGATACAACATTTACGGTGACGATTTCATCTGACATTATCGAAGCCGAAAAAGATGTTTTAATGCCTGTGGATGATAATCAAGAAGTCGAAATAGAGGAAATCGTTGAGGAGGAAGTTGATTTTGATCAGTTTGGTGGTGGCGAAGATTTTCAGACCGGTGGAGCAGAAAAAGAAAAAAGTTTATTTAAAAGAATATGGAAAGATCCTAAAAAAAGAAAATATTTAATCATAGGCCTTGCTGTTTTTGCACTACTGCTTTTATTAGAGGATGACTCGACAACAGTCGCTCCAAATGAAGAGGTTGTCGTAAAATCTAATCAAAAGAAAAAAACGACTAAAAAGAAAAAGTTTTCGGCTGAAACATTAGAGAAATTAGAGTCCAATTATTCTCTGGCTTTGGCCAACTTTGAACAAGGTGAGTTGTATCAAGCAAAAGATTATTTAGATATCGTGATGTCAGTTGATCCGACATATAAAGACGCAGAGTCTTTGTCTAAGCTTATTGGAGAGGGCTTGGAGGAACAAGCAAGATTAAAGGCTAAAGAGCAGGAAGAAAAAGAAAGAAGAGAGAGGCAAGTAAAAATCAATGCTCTTTTAGAAAAAGCACGTGAAGCTGTTAAAAATAGAGAGGTTGGGGTCGCGAGAAATTATTTTAATATGATTTTTGAATTAGATCCTGAAAATATTGATGTGCCTCCTTTAAAACTAGAGATTGATGCTTATGAAGAGGAGCAGAAGAGAAAAGAACAAGAAGAAATGTTAAAAAAGCAAAAAAGACAGGCGATGGTTAATAAATTAAAGCCTGGAAAAAGTCTCTATTTAAAAGAGGAGTGGTTTAAAGCCATTAATAAACTTGAAAGTTTTTTAAAATTAAAAAATATGGATGAGGATTTGGTAAAAGAAGCTTCGGCGATGCTTAAAGACTCTCGATTAAAATTAAAAAATATGTTGAAACCGATGCTGAGCAAGGCACGTTCCTATAAAGAAGGACAAGATCTTAAGCAAGCTTATGAAACATATGGAGAGGTTCTTAAGGTTGACCCATCAAATGAAGAAGCTCTCAATCAAAGGAATTTAATTTTTACAACCTTAAGGAATAGGTCTCGAAAAGTATATCGTGAAGCTTTGGTGGCAGAGTCTTTAAGTTTGTTTAATAAAGCAAAAGAAAAATTTCAGGAGGTACAACAGATTTCTCCTATTAATAGTGAATATTATATTAAAGCTACGCAAAAATTAAAAAATTATTTGGAGTGAATATGGAGATAGTTAATTTTTCTGCCCAAACAGATCAAGGTCCATTTTTAAACATAAATGAAGATAGTTATGATTTTAGTTTTGATAACGAGTTATATATGGTGTTTGACGGCTTTGGAGGAAATGGTGTTGGGGATGTTTGTGTAAATCATTTAAAAAGAAGTATAAAAAGTTTTTATAAAAACTTTGTTAGAGATAGAGATGCAACGCTACCTTTTTATTTTAGTCCAAAATTTTTAATTGAAGGAAATGCTTTAATTAATGCAGCCTTACTCTCACATCATGAGCTTTATAAAAAGAATCTTGAAAAAGAAGTTTCTCATCGTGCTGGAGCTTCGGCAATTTTAGCAGTGAGGTCAGAGAGTATACTTTCGGTGTTAAGTACTGGGAATTGTCGTGCCTATATGATACGAAAAGGAAATATTCGACCTTTAATTAATGAAGATAGTTTTTATTTTTTAAGTCACGATAAGTATGAATCTCATTTAAAAAATATTCCTCTTTCTGGATTTGGCCTATTTCCTGATCTTCATTATCAGTTAAAAGAAGTCCGTATTTCAGCAGGTGATAAAATTATTTTTATGACAGATGGTGTATACGGTCGAGTTGACGAGCAAGAGATTTACTCAAGTATTGGCAAAGAAACCTTGAATATAAAGCTTAAAATAAAAGAATTATTTGAGTTATCTAATCAAAGAGGTAATTTGGATAATCAAACATGTATGATTATGGAGTTTTAACCTTTAGCTATTTGGGTCTAAATAGTTAATATTAGACATTTCTGACATTGTTATTTAACATATTTAGTAATGTGTTATAGACAAGGACGTTTTAATGAAACATAAAATAATCATTGCTGATGATAGTCAAACGATTCAAAAAGTAATCAAGATAACATTGGCCAATGAAGACTATGAGTTAGTTGAGTGTTTAAGCGCTGATAAACTTATAGATTTGGTAAGCGACCTAGAACCAACCTTAGTTCTTTTAGACTTTAATCTTTCTGAGAATAAAACAGGTTATGATTTGGCCAAAGAGATCAAAGATATCTCTGCACCAAAAATAATGATGTTATATGGAACTTTTGACTCGATTGATGAGTCGTTACTGGATGAAGCGGGTGTTAATTCTCATATCGTTAAACCTTTTGATGGAAATAAATTTATTACGACTTGTCGACAAATGGTTGAAGATTCACAACTGGATGAAGAGAGTGATGGGGAGTCGACGAAATTATTAAATTTAGAAGAATTTGAAGCAGAAGAACTTGAGGAGTTTGATGAAAACGTCCAAGAAAACTCAAGCCCTGAAGAGACTTCTGAGAATACAGCTACAGATCAGCAGGATGATGTTGAGATAGAGGAAGAATGGGTTGTAAATCAGCCAGAAGTTGAGGATAAAAGTGCAAACGAGGCTGAGGAAACTTATGAGGACGAAAATTTGGCCTCAAAAGAAGAGATAAATACCTTAGAAGCTGGAATGAAAGACTGGGGCATTGATGTTCCTGGTGTGATAGGTGAAAGCGAAGCGGGGATGGAGTTGCCACCAGTCATTGGTGGTGATGATGAAGCTGAGCAATTTGTTATGTCTAAACCTAAAGATGTTTCAGCTGAAAGCCAAATTACTAATGAAGCAAAAGAACTTGAGGACCTTGAAGTCAGCGATGAAGTCAATGAAAGTACTCAAAGTGAAATTATTTTACCTCAGGATCAAGACTTAGAATATCCTGATGAGATCGTCCAGAATACTCAAGAAGAAATAACCATCGAAAAAAATAATTCAGAAGTCGATGAAAAAGAGATCTTAGATGGGCCAAGAGAAATTTCGCTAGAGTCTACTTTGGGAACTAATACTAAAGAAGAAGTAGAAAAAATTGAGCAACAAATTGCAGACGAAGTTGGCCATAATGAAGCCTTATGGCAGGCAGATGAAGTTATAGAAGAAAAAAATGAAGAATCAGTTTCTCAAGAAAATGATATTCAAGCAGCTATTGATAAAGCAAGAAAATCTGCAAGCCCAACTCAAGAAGAGACTGCAGCTTCGGAGCAAGATCAATCGTCAACTCATCAACCAACAACACTAGAATTAGATGAGTCACAAGTTAACCAACAAGTAGAAAAATTGCTTGAGCCTTTAGTTGAGAGAATGGTTAGAGAAAAAATAGATGCGATTCTAGAAAAAGTTTCATGGGAAGTTATTCCTGACTTAGCTGAAAATCTTATAAGAAAAGAATTGAAAGAAATCTCTAATGATATTTTAAACTCAGATAATAATTGATCCGCTGTAAAAGCTTTTAAGTTCATTTGTACTGATTTTTAAAATGGCCTCTCCATTTGGGCCAATACCTTGAAAAATTCCTGAATGTTTTTTTTCATTATCAATTAAAGTTAGAGGCTGTTGAAGATGGGCACAGTTCTCATTCCAGTAATGTGTTGTTTGTTGAGATGTCATTCGATGATTTAAAATATAGTGATAGAGAGTTTTAGCTTGTTCTTCTTTGTTGAGTAAATAGCTTTCACCAGTAATAAAACCTACCGATTGAGGGAGTTCCTTTTGACTTTGAGATGTTGTGTAGTTTATTCCGATACCTAAAATAAACTGATTTTTTTTATAGCTATGCAGGAGAATTCCAGCAACTTTTTTCTTATCAAGCGTAAGAAGGTCATTTGGCCATTTGAGTTTTAAACTTGTTTGAAAATTTTTTGTAAAATATTTATGCAGAATGCATCCAGCTTCTAGGGAGGTTAAACTGGTGACTTCGTTGGGAGCAATGAGACAAGAAAAACAAAGTGTTCCTGCATGGGCATCCCATTTTCGTGAGTATTGCCCATGGCCATTTGTTTGATGTTCACACGAAATAAGAACATCAGTATTCTTAGGGAAGTTATTTTCCTTTATATAGTCTTGAGTTGAGCTAATTTCTTTAAAATGTTGATGCAGCAATCGTTGTTCCCTGTCCTGATTTTGTGCTATAGTCATACCATAATTTTTAAAAAGGTGTTAATTATGAGTTTAATTAAAAGAGAAACTCCTCGTGAGATTATTTTTACAAAATCTATAAATCCATATGCAGAAGGTTCAGTTATTGCTGAGTTTGGAAATACAAAAGTTCATATTACAGCATCTGTGGATGAAAGCGTTCCTGGTTGGATGCGCGGAACAGGAAAAGGTTGGGTTACAGCGGAATACAACATGCTTCCACGTTCTACCCATGACAGAGTAAGAAGGGAAAGAAAAGGACCTTCTGGGAGAACTCAGGAAATTCAGCGTTTAATTGGGAGAGCTCTTCGTGCCGTTGTAGATATGGAAAAACTTGGGGAAAGACAAATCATTGTCGATTGTGATGTTCTTGTTGCTGATGGGGGAACTCGAACGACTTCTATTTCTGGAGCTTATGTGGCTTTGGAGATGGCGATAGCTGGATTAATTGAGAAAAAACTATTGAGTACCAACCCTCTCAAAGAAAGATTAGCAGCTCTTAGTGTGGGAATAGATCGTGAAGGTAAGATTATCGCGGACTTAAACTATGAAGAGGACTCAAGTTGTGAGGCAGATGTGAATATTGTGATGACTGAGTCTGGAAAGTTTGTTGAGGTTCAAGGAACGGCTGAGGGGGAACCATTTTCACGTGATCAGCTGGACGCATTGTTAGAATGTTCTCAAAAAGCGATGTTAACAGTATTTGAAAAACAAAAAGCTGTGTTGGAGAATTCATGAATTTTTTATTGGCCTCTTCTAATACTCACAAAGCACAAGAGCTAAATGAGCTTTTAGCTGCAGGAAACTTAGAGATCACCTCAGCGGCTCAAAAAATTGATGTTGTTGAGGATGGAAAAACCTTTCAGGAAAATGCTTTTAAAAAAGCTGAGGCATACTTTAAAGAATTTAAAACTCCTACAGTTGCTGATGACTCGGGATTGGTCATTCCAAAACGTCCTGATATTTTAGGGATTCACTCAGCAAGGTTTGCACCTGAGTGTGGTGACTATCAAGATAAGAATAAGCGACTTTTGGAAGAAATTTCTGCTTTGAAAAATGAGGAGAGAAAAGCTTATTTTGTTTGTTATTTGTGCTTTTATCTTTCAAGCGAAGAAGTTTATTTTTTTGAGGGGAGAGTTCATGGCACAATCGGTCATGAAGCCAAAGGCACGGATGGTTTTGGATATGATCCTATTTTTTATCCCGATGGCCAGGGGGGAAAGGCCCTAGCAGAGGTGTCAGAGTGGAAAATGAAAAATTCTCATCGGGCCAAGGCGTGTGAGTCGGCAGTAAAATTTTTTAAAGAACAAAAATAAAGAAGATTTATTTCCAAGCAAATATTTCTTTCTACGTAAATACATATTGCCAAAATGACTAAAATAAACTAAAAAGTTAGCTCTAGAAAATTTCGGGGTGTAGCGCAGCCTGGTAGCGTAACTCGTTTGGGACGAGGAGGTCGGAGGTTCGAATCCTCTCACCCCGACCATTTNANNNNTCGANACGTNAGTGGTTTTTTATTTTCCAGCAAATTTTTAAAAATTCTAAACACTTAAAAAGACTAGCAATTGGAGATTGCGCTTAGGTCACTATTTCTTGAAATTTCCCCATATTTCTATGTTTGGTAACATTTGGTAACTTTTTTGGTAACATCTAATACAGGCAGATAATTAGCATTCAATGTGTGAGATACAATAGTATCCTTATTAGAACTAAAATCTTG